>CAMKRV010000004.1 GCA_946415265.1 uncultured Candidatus Saccharibacteria bacterium
GTAGAAGAAATCTATTCTACTACTCATTAAAGATTGTTTTGCTTTGTGGCCCATCTTCTACCTCGCTTATAATTAGCTTTACTAACTCCCCCATGTGGTGCCACTATATTAATGGGGATTAACAAAAATGGCACCGCAAGGGTGTCATAAGCTATATTTCGCGTCAGAGTTACCTCTTTGAATCGAAACGGCTTTCTTGCGATGCCATTAATTGATTCAAAATGATAACTTTTGATACGAAAATGTCTGACGCATTTTCTAAATATAACTTATGACACTTTTATTATACCACACAAAAAAGATTAGCAACTAGGAGATTGCTAATCTTTAATTGGTGAGAAGAAATTAGAGTACGCCAAGAATGCCGCGGAGAGCGTAAGCGGTGTCTTCGTGACTACGGACTGTAATGGTGTCGATACCCATTTGTACTACTGGGTAATCATTGCCGCCAGGTTGAGTCATATCGCCAAAATAGAGAATATCTTTCTTTTCTACGTTTAATTCTTCTAATAGGTGAGTCATGCCGAAAACTTTATTCATGCCTGGGGTGATGGCATTAATAGAGGTAGTGCCACCGATTTCGTATTCAAATTCTGGGGCGAGCTCGCGGCAACGGGCACAGATGGCTTCGCGTTTTTTACAATCTGGATCCCAAGCGTATTTTTCTTCGGTACCGGCTTTTTGGCCGAGAGCCGAGAAAGTGACTTGAGAAAGGCGGTTTTCAATGATTTCGTCACCAGGCTGGAGCTTGTCTTCCTCCCAGTAGCCGAGCTCGGTAGCGGCAGTTTTGATAGTTTCGGTAATTTTGGTAACTTGTTCCTCTGTAAGTGGATAATTGTATACTTGAATCCAATCGTTTTTGGCGGTGTCGTAACGATAATATTGCGTTCCTTGGGCCACAAACAAGTGTAGGTGCGATAATTGCTCCGGAGTAGGGTGGGGGAGCCGGTCTACAATTTGAATAAGGAATTGGTCGAATTTCTGGCCCGAAATGGGGCAAATTTCGAAATGGTCGAGACAACTAACCAATAAATCGGCGATGTCGTCGGTAATTGGCGTTTTGGCTACGTTTAATGTTTGGTCTATGTCAAATGCAAGTACTTTTTTCATAATACTTTGATTGTATCATATGTGCAATAATATATGTGCTATAATAAGCTTATGAAAACTTATATCGTGGGCAACTGGAAGCTGAATTTCACGGTGGGGGAAGCTTCAATTTATCTTCATAAACTTTTAAAGGCGATGCCAAATTACAGAGATATAGATGTAATAGTGGCACCATCTACGATTGCTTTGCAGCCGCTGTCTTTGCAAGTAGATAGGCATAAGATAAAGTTGGCTGCGCAAAATGGATTTTATCGGGATTACGGGGCTTTTACGGGGGAAACGTCGTTTTCGCAACTTCGTGGTATTGTGGATTATGCGATTATTGGGCATTCTGAGCGGCGGTATATTTTTAGGGAAGATGATAAGATGGTGATGAGGAAGGTGGCTGCGGCGGTACGAAATAAAATTACCCCGATATTATGTATAGGCGAGACAGAGAGTGAGCGGACGTTTGGTGAAACAGCGGACGTAATTCGTGATCAGTTAAGCGGTGGGCTATCAGAGGTGGGGGATGATGATATAGATAAGGTGATCATAGCCTATGAGCCAGTGTGGGCGATTTCGTCTGCAAAATCTGCTAAATTGGCTACGCCAGATGAGGTGGCAGATGCGGTGACGCTGATTCGTAAAACTTTGAAAGACTTATATGGTAAAGCGGGGGAGAGCGTGCCGGTGCTGTTTGGTGGAAGCGTGAACCCTTCTAATGCAGGAGCATATTTAACTGTGCCAGGGGTAAATGGCTTGCTGATGGGTGGGTCTTCCTTGATTCTGAGTGAATTCGTTGATATAATTGAGACAGCTAAAAGAGTAAGGTAATGAACAAAAAATACATGGATTTTGTCCCGTCTAAGCCGGTAGAAAAATCGGCTGGTAGAGCCGTGTCAAAAAAACCTGTAGAAAAAAGGATTACCGCGAAGCCTGCGAAGAATCCTGCAATGAAAAAGAAGCCGGTGCGCGAAGAAGTGGTTTTGCAGGAAGATGTTCTGATGGCTGGTGCAGAGACTTTTTCGCTAAAAAAAGAGCCGGTTTATGGCATTGTAGAGGATTACCGGCCGAAATTTGTTAAAACAGAGGTAGCGAAGCGGCCTTTGTCGCGCGGGCATTTTGCAAGCAGTAAGAGCGAATTGGCGGAAGCTAAAGCTGTGAAGGTGGCTGCGAAAAAGATTGAAAAACCAGTTAGGCCTGTGGAAAAACCTGTGGAAAAGTCTGAAGTTGCAAAGGCAGCAGCAGATAAAACTAAGATGAAAGTGCCGAAATCGCCATTTATTAATCAAGCAAAGGTGGCAAAAAGGCCGTTATCTAAAAATATTTACGAACGCACAGTGAAACCGACAGAGGAAGTAGCGACTGGTCCGGTGACGATTATTTCTAAGCCAGAGAAAGAAAACAAAGTTAGCCTAGTGGTGACGATTATAATAACGATTATTCTAGGGGCGGCGGCTGGAACTGTGGCGTTTTTGTTATTGCCAAAATAATTTACTAGAGGAGTTATGAATAATCCGTTTATTAAATATGTGATGAAAGAAAAAAAAGAGGATATTTTTCATTCTTCGGCGTATGGTAAAGCGCAAAATGGCGAAGCGATAGGTGCGGCGTCTGCTGAGGGCTTTAATGAGCGACTGAAGATAGATAGGAATCGGCAAATAGTGAAGGGATATAATGATTCGCGCGTGGTAAACGGAGTATATGCAAATGGTCCGAAGGCGAAAAAATATGTGCCGCCAGAGAAAAAGGGAAAGGAAGGGATTGGTGGGGCTGCAAAGATGGCAAGTACGAAGTCTGCGCCAAAGCCCATGACAACCGCGCCGGTCAGGAGGCCGTTTGTGCCACCGATAAAACCGAATTTTGGGAGGTAAAAAGCCTGAGGGTTTTAATTTTAGTGCGGGTAGAGAGAATGTCTTCACTCGGCCCCACTCCGGATAAAAATAAAATATGAGAGCAAGCTCTCAATTTCATTTTTCTCTGGTGCGGGTAGAGAGAATCGAACTCTCATCTCAAGTTTGGAAAACTTGCATACTAACCACTGTACTATACCCGCATTTTGCGAACATAAACCTGGGGTGGGATATCGGGATCGAACCGACGACCTTCTGGACCACAATCAGACGCTCTAACCATCTGAGCTAATCCCACCAGATAGGCCTATGTTGGGTATATTATAGCGGTTATTTATGAAAAAATCAAGGGAGAGAACGAGCAAATAATGGATTTTTGGAAGTTTTTATGGTTTTTATATTGACAAAAATGAAAGTGTGTGCTATAATGAGGTTAATTGTTGAAAAACAAGGTCTTTAAAAATTCTATAATAAAGGAGAGTGTTTCTATGTCTAGAGACAATCGTACCAATGCTAACCCGAATCCCAATCCGAATCCCAATCCCAACCCGAATCCGAGCAATCCTGCGCCGATTACACTTCCGGAGTTTCTGAAGGATGTCTGGAGACTGCTGAAGCCTTCGTCTCGCAAGAAGAACCCGACCGACGAAGAGGTCTACGGCGCTATTGAGGCGCTGTTTGAGGACAACAAGAAAGCTGTCGCGGCTGGTAAGGAGCAGTCTCGGCTGCTTAAAGAGGCTGAGGACAAGGCCCGCGAGAAGCAGCGCGCCGATGACGCTAAGGAGATCGAGAAGCTCAAAGCGGCTCATGCTAGAGAGCTCGAAGGTCTCAAGACTGCTCACGAGAAGGAGCTCGAGAAGCTCAAGGGCACGCAGTCTGTGTCTGGTATCGGCGAAGCGCCGGATCTCACTATCCTGACCGATGGTGAGCGTGCGACTTATGAGGAGTACATCGCTAAGGCCGCCGAAGAGCTCGCTGCCGCGCACGAGTTGCATGCGAAGGCAATGAAGAGGAGGACGGCAAGCCGTCTCGTGGGTCTCTTCTAGAGGCCACTCTCCTTTCGTACTTTAGAAAAATGCTCGGTCGCAAGACCGGGCTTTTTCATATTTTAGACATAAGCGCAAAAAGCTTATATTCCTATTGACAAAAAAGCGAAAGTGTGATACAATGAAAGTAGTCTGAGTTTTGGTGTATGAGTCAAGGCGACGAAGACCATTAACAACCGAATCATCTCAGCTTTCAAAGCTGAGTTATCCATAGATCCCCATTTTTATACTGGGGGTCGGTCAACCTCCAGAGTTTTATATATTATATTAAAATTTTAGGAGGTAAAGTATGTTAAACAATACATTTGGGCTGAATTTGTTTTTCAGCATCGTAACGGCTGTCGGCTTGTTCGCATTTATCGCATGGTTTGAACATGCAATGGCGAAAGCTGGCAATGGAGAAAAGTTTTTCAAAAACAAGCGTGCTTGGATTGGCGCGGCGACTTGCGCTGGGTCTGTAGGCCTGAGCATGATTTTCAGACCGCTTTTGGCGCCCGGATGGCTGGGGGTATTATTCTCCCTGCTGTTTATAGCGATTGACGTAGCGGTATTTGTGTACCTATGCTATGTCTTCCATCGTTACCACGAAGAAGACGGCGAGTGGAAACAGATTATTCCGTTGGCTGTCATATTCATAGCGATGAGCTTTGCCACGGCGGCGACCATGGCGACCATGGCGGATGCCATGAATGCCCATAGTTATTTCAGGACGCTGTTCGGCCTGATACCTTGGTTATTGTTGGTGGGATCGATTGGTTATGTAGTTATTGATTCCCTGTACGGTAGAGCCGAAGTGGCCGAGGATGCGGAAGACTATGATAAAGCAGAGACGTGGACGACGCGTGGACGCTGGGGAATTGGAATTGTTAGCTTTATTTTGGCAATGATTCTGATTTTCGGTGCCATTGTGGGGCCGTGGACTAGCTTGACAGATTTATTTAAATCCAGCAAGAAGCCCACTGATAGCAATCCACAAGCGCAGGCGTCAGCAACAGATACCACCGCAACAAACGCAGAAAAGTCTTGGTTTACCTATCAGGAAGTAACGCAAAAATATCCGTGGCTGACATGGAACAACTTTGCGTTACAGAGTGATGGCAATTCAGACAATAACGCCGATTTCGGCCCGGATCGTCATCACAAAGGTTGGACGGCTACAGACTATCTGCAGGACATGAAGTCGTTTGATGAAAGCGACGTAATGATCCTAGTAGCCCATGTGGCTGCAGTCGACGCGGCGAGAGATACGCGTATGGTTGGTGACTATTACGATGGAAATGGTCACGACTGGGCGCGAACTATGAACGCGCTGGTTGTAAAGTGCCTTAATGACAAAGTAGACTTTATGCATTTTTCCGAAGTCTACTTAAACATGCTGCGGAACGAAGTACGCAGTGTGCGCGTTGTCCATATGGACGACATCAACGATCAGATGTACATTACTCCGTACACCTATTCGGGTGTGCCGGAGATTGTGGCATCTGAAACGCACCAATCTGGCGACGTTCTCATTGTCACCTTTAAACGTAAGGGTGGCGAGGAGAACGACGTGTCGGTGGGGTTCCGGATCGACTGCTGCTACCAGCCGGTAGGAGTAATCGATACGATGAAGCTGCCGAACACGAAGGTGGAGATTCCGCCGGAGCATACGCCCGGTGGTTCTACGCCCACCAATCCTGGCGGAAGTGATCCTACTAAGCCAGCTGGTGGCAGTGATCCCACTGAACCGCCAAAGCCAACACCGACTGAGCCTGCGAAGTATAACAAAGACAAGACCCAGGGCATAAAAGACCCTGGTAATGTCGAGCAGGGACTTGACGAAGACACCAATAATGGTGTCGGTGCAACGACGTCAACAAAAGATCGTGACTCTAATTCTAATCACGGGAGTTACAATGAGTACCAGCAGGCTATTGAACAGAACAAATCGGCAAATACTACGTCGAATTCTGGTTCTGGCGGTACACCGTCATCATCTTCCGCAAAGGTAGACTCCAATGACGATGGAGGCTATACACCTAAGTCTGATGCAGCTCAGACGGTGGATGGCGGAGCTATCAAAAACAACCCCGACAATCCGGCAGGCGTATATGGGGGCCTTCCGGATTAATATGGATAACACGCCTAGAGAATTGACCACTCTCTGGGCAAAATGCACCTTATTGGCCTGGCAGCAATAGCTGCCGGGTCAATACCAAGATTTGAGACTGAGATGATTCGGTTGCATAGACGAAAATTAACAATTCGGCTAGCAACAGCTTAAACTTTTCTTTGGGAAAAGAAAAGTTTAGCAAAAGAAACCAGTTAGATTTTTAAATTGGAAGTGAATTCCAATTTGGAAATTGTTTATATTTTAGAAATTTAATCTTTCATACAACACTATAAAGAAAGGAATAATATGAATAAGATTTATAAAACTATTCTTGGTGTGTCTGCGGCAGCGGTAATGCTGGCAGGTACACTAACTCCTGTGATGGTAAGTGCTTGGGGTGATTCGGCAAATGGCCGTCCTAGCTATACAATCGCAGAAATCAACGAGGGTAAACTCGGTGATACTATTACGTTTAACTCAATTTCAGACGGTAAAATTGGGGAAGAAAAGAATTTCGTAGGTGCAAGAGTGGCATCTTCGGACGGGGCTTATAACACTAAGTCTATCAACGTAGAAGACGGGCAAATCTATACGATTCGTCTTTACGTACACAATAACAACCCTAAGGGTACAGAAAGAATTGCTGAAAATGTGAAAGCAACTTTTTCTTTGCCTACTACGGTAGCAAAATCTCATACGATTATCGGGTACTTGGATTCCTCCAATGCTACACCTACACGGTATTGGGATGAAGTAACGCTTGCCTCCAATGATAATTTCTATCTGGAATACATTGATGGTTCTGCTAAATATACCAACGCTAAGCTTGGTACGGTGGCTTTGCCTAATGAGGTAATTACTTCTGGCGCAACACTAGGGTATGATAAGCTAGACGGTAAGATCCCAGGTTGTTACCAATATGATGGTAACGTAACTATTCAGGTAAAGGTACATAAATCTGTATCGGCGAAGGTTTCTAAGCAAGTACGGATTAAAGGTACTAAAACTTGGAGTGAATCTGTAAACGCTAAGGTGGGTGACGAAGTAGAATACCAGATCGAATACGTAAACTTACTTGCAGATCAAGTAAATGACGTGATGATTCGGGATATGTTGCCTACTAACGTGGAGTATGTGCAAAATTCCACTTACCTTTACAATACAGCCTATCCAAATGGTGTACAGCTTAAGGATAATACTTTGACAACTACTGGTATTAATATCGGTAGCTATACGTCTAAAGGTAATGCTTATGTACGCTTTACTGGTAAAGTAGTAGATAAAACTTTGGCTTGTGGTGACAACCAGCTTATTAACTGGGCGGCCTCTACTGTAAACGGTACGGTAACCAAAGATGATGCGTCTGTAATGGTAAAGAAGGATGGCGATGTCTGTAAAGATAAGCCGGTAAATCCTACGCCAACTCCAGATAATCCTACCAATACACCTAGTACGATTGTAAGTACTGGTCCAGCTACGATCGTGACGGGTGCGGTGGGTGCTGGTTCGGTAGTGACGATGCTTGGTTATTACATTGCTAGCCGTAAAAAGTTAATGAAATAAGTTGACCGCTTCATAATAGGGCGGGAAATACTTAGAAAATCTCCTTAGGTTTAGGCCTAGGGAGATTTTTGTTGGGTGTTTTTTTTAAGTAGAGGCTTAATTGGAAGTTTTACATAAGGAAAGCTCTTGCGTTTTGGTGGGTGGTGGGGTAGAATAGAAATGGAATATTGTTATGTTTAGGTCGTAAAATAAAAAGGAGAAGAAGTGAATTTGCAACAACATCTAAGAAGTGAGCGAGCTCTGCGGCTAGCGGGGTTGGTAGCTTGTGGGGTGTTGCTGTTTTTGGCGGGGCTAATAATGTGTCCGCCGATGCAAGAAAACGAGGCTGATGCAACTACTGGTCAGGCTACTCCGGCGACTAGTTCAGTGACGTTAAGCATAGCGGATGGTCCTCTTTCTTTTGATCTAAAACCGATTTCGCCAGATGGAACTTTTGCAGAATCTGATGCGATGGAGATTACGGCATCTACGGATAGCTATAGTGGCTATACGCTAAGCATTGCGGCGCAGAATGGTGATAATGCTACGAAATTAATTAATACGGATACTACAAACTGCCCGGTGACGGAGACTAAATGTTTTATTGCGCCACTCGGCAGTATTGTAACGAAGAGTGATTATGCCAGCCCAGCAGATAGCACGGCGGCGGCAGCTGTAAAAAATACGTGGGGCTTTAGCCCAAGTGAATATTTGGATGGAGGAACCAGTGTGGATAATAGCGCTACGGATGGTACGGAAAAATACTTACCAATATCTACTTCGGCAACGAATTTGGCAAAAACAACTGTAGCTAATAGTAGTGACGCTTCAGATACTTACAGGATGAAAATTGGAGCTAGAGTGGGTGGCGATATAATGATGGGTACATATGAAAATACTTTTGTGATTGCAGCAGTAGGAAATGGTGCGGCTTATACGATAAACTATGCGGATGGTAGTGGACAGGCTGATCCATCTAGTATGCCAGGTACGCAGACGGGTACTTCTTATGAAACAACTATAGCTTTAAGCAATGTTCAGCCGACGAGGGCAGGATATTATTTTGCGGGATGGTGTAGTATGGAAACTAGTGATACTTCTTGTGGCGGTACTGTGTATCAGCCTGGTGGTAATTTTGGTATAGACCAAACCGCAAATGACAACACTATTAAGCTTTATGCGATGTGGACGGATTGTCAGGCTGGCACTATTTGCTACAAGGGCAACGGCAATACTGGTGGGTCTATGGGTGTCCAAAATGTAGGCACGTCTGCAACTGAAGTTATGTTGTTGGCGTCTAACTTCCAGCGCACAGACTATGGCTTCCTGGGGTGGAGTACAGTAGAAAATCCGGTAATTGGTACGGATACAATATATGGCCCAATGGAGACAGTGAGTGGCCTAGATTTATCTATTTCTGGGATGAAATTGTATGCAGTGTGGAAGGAAGCGTCTACTACTCAGGCATATTTGCAAGATTGGACTGGGTGTAGTAATTTGATGCAAGTCACGTATAGTAATGGCGTGTTCACAGTGAGTGCAAATAGTTTCATAGCATTGAAAGATAAGCGCGATAACCAGACTTATGCCGTGGCGAGATTGGCGGATGGTAACTGTTGGATGATAGAGAACTTGAGACTAGATACTGCAGGTACGGTAGGGAATAATATCAATGATTCCAATGTGACTAACCAGAGTTTAGCACAGGGTTATGGCGGAGTGTTCAACGGTTTAGCTGATCCAGAAAATGCAAATTTTTCTGAGAATATAAATGCTAATAGCTTATATTATAGCGGGACGCAAAGTGGTGGTACGGCTTCTGTAGATATTGGCACTGATAAATATCCTGATTACCGTATGCCAAGATATAGAAACGCTAGTACGGCTTCTCCAACTGTTAATCCTACCACGAATAATAATTATATGTATTCCTATGGTAATTATTATACTTGGGCGGCAGCCATAGCTGATACTACATATTATGGTTCTACAAATGATCATACCACAGTGGAAACGTCTATTTGTCCGAAGGGATGGCATTTACCATACGGCAATAGTGGTAGCTCTGGCTCAAACCTAGGTAACACAAAAGGTGGATATTATTATTTGAATCAACAAATGAGTGAGTATACTAATGGTGATGGTTTAAAGGAGTTCAGAAGCTTCCCGAATAATTTCCTATTCTCCGGCGTCGCCTACCTTAGTGATATTAACTATCGCGGCTCGCACGGGTACTACTGGTCCTCTTCCGCGAATAATGCCACCTACGCCTATAGCCTGTACCTCGACAGTTCGGATCTCTACCCAGGTACGTTTAGCGCTTATAAGTTCTTCGGCTTTCCCGTCCGTTGTGTAGTTGGCTCTTAAGGTTTGTTTCCCTCCGAGCCTCGTGAGCCCGCCTTCTCTTGGCGAGACAGTGTTGTAATTTTGATGTTATCGAGCGGCTTGGAGTAGGTGATCAAAAAGACAAGTGATAGTGAGGGGACCAACACCGCCCACTACTGGAGTGATGGCGGTGAGATCTTTTCTGGTGTATAGTTCGGGGGCGAAGTCGCCTTTTATTACCCCATCTTCGCTGGCGGTGCCAGCATCTATAAGAGTGGCGCCAGGGGAGATGAAATCACTAGATATCAACCCCGGTACGCCCGTGGCTGATATGATTATATCAAAACTCTTAAGGTTTGTCAAGTCATCGCCGCGATGGAAGAGGGAAACATTGTAATTTGAAGTTTGAAAGATGCGGTAGAGTGGGGCGCCGACTAGCTTGCCACGGCCAACGATGGCGATTTTTTTGCTTTCTAATTTAATATCATAGCCAGCTAGAAGCCAAAGGATGGCGGTGGCGGTGGCGGAATCGTACTTGGCGTGTTGGCCTAGACCATCGACGTCTTTTGTGGGGGCGATGAGGTTGCAGAGTTCGTCGGTTTTTTCTTTTTCTAAGATGGGGAGCTGGAGGATGATGCCACTGACGGTGGAGTCTTCATTGGCGGACTGAATTTTGGTGGCGATTTCGACGGTGTCTTTGGCAAGGTAATCTTCTACTTCTACGCCGATATCTTCGCCATATTTGATTTTAAGATTGACATACTTAGTGATGACGGGATTATTGCTATCACGGATAATGAGGAGCTTGGGCTTACTTTCAAGGCTGGCTACCTGGTGAGCTTGACGCTCCTTAATAAAACTAGCGAGATCTCTACCGTTTAAAGATTTCATTAGTTGACTCCTGGGATTTTGATGGGTGGGTTGATGATTTCTACGGGTTCTTGTTCTAGCCAGTAGCCGTAAGTATCGTAGACTTTGTTCACGATTTCTTCGCGGGCGGCGGCGAGATCTTGGTAAGATTTGGCGGATTCGTTGATGAGAACGAGTGCGGCTTTGGGGTTGACGCGGAAACCATGGAGAAGTTTATCGGAAAAACCGGCTTTTTCGATAAACCAGCCAGAATTGATTTTGTAGCCGTCTTTGCCGTGGTAGACTGGATAACCTTTGGCTTCGGCGATTTCGGCTTCTGGTTCTGTGAGATAGATATTTTTAAAGAAGGAGCCGGAGCTGGCTTTCTCTAGTGGATCTGGGAGTTTATCGGCGCGGATGGCACTGACGATGGCACGAATGCCCTGGGGGCTAAAATCTTTGATATTGTGATCTGAAGCGTATTTTTCGATAGAGCGATAGAAAGGGGGTTCCATTTGGCCGGAAGTAAGATGTAGGGTGATGGAGATGACAAAGTAGCGATTTTTTTCGGTGGTGTTGAGAATGCTTTTACGGTAAGAAAAACCGAGATCGTCATGAGAGAGTGTCTTGAAGGTGTGGCTTGCGGTATCGTAGACTTCGATAGATTCTAAAGTATCGGCGATTTCTTGACCGTAAGCACCGATGTTTTGTACGGGGGCAGCACCGGTGAGACCGGGGATTTTGCTGAGGGCTTCAATACCAGTGAGGCCTTTTTTGCAGGCGTATTCTACGACGTTATCCCAATATTCGCCGCCCATAATGGTGAGGTTGACGCCATCTGGTGTGGGCGTTTCTGAAATGCCATGCATACGGTTGATGATGATGGCGCCGCTAAAGCCTTCATCGTGGCCGATGGTGTTGGCGCCGTAGCCGAGTATAAAAGTGGGCATATTATAAGTGGCGGCAAAATCGTAAGCATCAGGGATTTCTTCGGGGCGTTCAATTTCTAAGACATAGCGAGCTGGGCCGCCCAGGCGCATGGTAGTAAGACTGGAAATTAAGATATTTTCGTTAACGCGCATAATAATGAAATTATAACATATTTTGGTGTGAAAATTAAGCTTAGGCGGAATAGAGATAGGCAGAAGCGTAATAATTTATGAAGTGTAGTTTTCGCTGGGGGTTGAATTTTGCAATAGGGTGTGATAAGTAAAGGCCAGGAAATAGGGGTGGCGTATGTTAAAACAATGGTAAGGAGAAAGGAGGGTTTTATGATGTTTGAAGTTGAAGAAATAAAAATCGCTGTCAAACTCAAAAAGATTCGTCGTAAGAACGGCGAATCATAACAAAACCTAACTGATATAATCCTACCATACGAGATCGTGAAAGTCAACTCTATTTTCTAACCAGATTTATTATATAATATAAAAAGAAAGGTAATACTATTATGGCGAAAAAAGATGCGGTGGCAGAAAATAAAAAAGATAAACAGGAAGACGGCAAAAACGAAGCGCTGAAATTAGCAATTGCACAGATTACGAAGCAATTTGGCGACGGTTCAATCATGAAGCTGGGGGAAACACCAAAGATGGATGTAGAGCTTTTACCTTCAGGCTCTCTTTCTTTAGATTTAGCACTTGGTGGAGGCTGGCCAAAAGGGCGGATTATCGAAATCTACGGACCGGAATCTTCTGGTAAAACGACTTTGGCGCTTCATGCAATTGCTGAGATGCAAAAACAGGGTGGCCAGGCGGCGTTTATCGATGCGGAGCATGCTTTGGATCCGGCATACGCCAAAAAAATCGGGGTAGATACGGCAAATCTATTAATATCACAGCCAGATAACGGTGAGCAGGCGCTAGAGATTTGTGAAACTTTGGTGCGTTCTAATGCAGTAGACCTTATTGTGGTGGACTCGGTGGCGGCTTTGGTGCCACAGGCTGAGATTGACGGCGATATGGGTGATGCGCAGATGGGGCTTCAGGCGCGACTAATGAGCCAGGCCATGCGTAAACTCACGGGTATTATTTCTAAATCGCGTGCGACAGTGATATTCATCAACCAGATTCGGATGAAGATTGGTGTGATGTTTGGTAATCCAGAGACTACTACTGGTGGTAATGCGTTGAAATTTTATGCTTCGGTGCGGGTGGACATTCGGCGAATCGGGCAAATTAAGGATGGTGATAACATTGCTGGTAACCGCACTAAAATTAAGGTAGTGAAAAACAAGATTGCGGCGCCATTCCGCACGGCGGAGTTTGACATTATGTATAATGAAGGAATCTCTAAAACTGGGGATATTCTGGATCTTGGCGTGCAATATGGCGTACTAGATAAGGCTGGAGCATTTATTAAATATAATGGCGAAACTTTGGGGCAAGGGCGCGAAGCGGTGAAGAGGTTATTCCGCGAAAAACCAGAGTTGATGGAAGAGATTGAAAAGAAGGTGCGTGAAAAGGCGGTAGAGTAATGCATCACGACGAAAAGTGGCAAGAGTTTCATCAAAATGGTGAGCGAATAATAAACGGGGGACGTTTGCCTGAGAGAGGAAATCCTAAGCGTGACGGGGAAAATGTGTGGGTAGGGACGACTATTTTGTGGCTGTATCGTAAGTCTAGAAATGGGATTGAGATACTTTTCCAAAAGAGGTCACATTTTGTGGATCATAACCCAGATAAATGGGATGTTTCAGCGGGTGGGCATATAAATTATCAGGAAGATATTGCTGATGCTGCGGTTCGCGAGGCGAGAGAAGAAATAGGAATAGACATTGAGAAAGAAAAACTGAAATATTCATTTTCCCTGGCGGGCTCTAGCGGATATAATTTGTTGATATATGGATATTTTTATGATTGGACGGGGAGAGAAGACGATTTTCACTTTGATGACAATGAAGTTTCGGAAGTGAAGTGGGTATCACTTGAAGATTTTGATGAGTTCGTAAAAGGGGATGACGTGAAGAGGCCACTGAAAGGAGCGTATCATACTTTGGGGTTGACGAAATATTGGTTAGAGTATTATGGAAATCTATAAGCTGGGCGATGAAATTCCGGAGAAGAATTCGGTAAACTTGACAAAAAAGCATAAGCGTGATATAATGCAGGTAGAAGTGCTGAGGAGCGCGGGGGTTTCTGGTGACGGGTTAAAAATCACTGATATTAAACAAGCGGTGAGGAATGAAAATCGGGTAAATATTTATATAAATGGTAAATATGCCTTCTCGCTGGATGTGGCACAAGTGGTAGATATGGGGGTAAAGATTGGGCGAGCGATTAGCGAAGAGGAATTGGCGGATTATAAGAAAGCGAGCGAATTTGGCAAGGCTTACCAGAGGGCTTTGGAATGGGTGCTAATGCGGCCTAGAAGCGTGCGTGAACTAAAGGACTACTTGAAGCGGAGAGAGATACAGGGCGAGGCAAAAGAAAGAAAAAAAGTTTGGGAAAGAGACCGCGAAATTGCGGATTTGATTGCGAGGGGCGAAGAGGTGGATGCGAAACGATTAGAAAAGAGAGCAGAACGAACGAAGAATAGGGTGAAGTATGATTTTAAGGATCTAATTCTAGAAAGATTGGTGGAACGAGGCTATGTGGATGACGCTAAATTTGCACGGTATTATGTAGAGAATCGATTTGTAAAAAAAGGTGTGTCACGCAAAAGATTGAAGATGGAACTGATGAAAAAGGGGATTTCGCAGGAAATTATTGATGAGGTACTGAGCGAGCGAAATGACGAAGAAGAGATTTTGAAAATAATTGCAAAAAAACGGCCAAAATATACGGACGAGAAATTGGTGGCTTATCTTTGTCGACAAGGATTTTTGTATGATTTGGCGCGAGATTTAGTAGAAAAAACAGAAGGTTAATCTTTGGATTTTTTGATGTCTGCCGGGGCGAAGCCGGGCTGTTTCTCACGAAATGGATTGACGAAATTAGGAACGAAATCCTCTGTTTCGGCTTTCTTTTTGATGGTTTTTTCTTCGTCTTTTACGATAACCTTGTAATCGGTGATTTCGACAATTTCTTTACGATGAATAGTAAGTTCTGGATCAATGAAACTTTTGAGGGCCGGACGATGAACAATGAGCTGCTGGACGACGAAATCGTCTGAGGTGACAGTATAATCCATAACTTTGCCAAGCTTACTGCCTTTTTTGCTTTCCACTTTTAGACCTATGAGGCTAAAATTGAGCGCGAGGATTTTGCTGATTTTGACAACATCCTCGGAATCTATAAATTCGTCGGCACTATCAATTACCATGCCAAAATTAGAGTATTCGCGTATGCTAGAAGTAGCTAGAAGATTAGCGCCGGTGCGAGGAATAGGGCCGCCTTCGGCACGAAAAGCGATGATTTTGAGGGTATCTGGATCTATAATGCATTCTGATACGCGGCCAATGGCGCCGCTGGCTTGCATACTAAGAATAGGGGTACCGATTAATTTGCTTGCGGTAACTAACATAGATTAATTATAACACAAGTTTTTCGGCGTCTTTGACATCGTAATTGCCGATTTTGATACGACGAAGTGCAGTAAGATAGGCGCCGGTTTTTAGAGTTTCACCGACATCTTCGGCGAGAGTGCGGATGTAGGTGCCGCTGCTACAGTGGACGCGGATGGTGAGCTCCGGATAATTGTATTTTAGGATTTCTATGCTGTAGATTTCGATTTCGCGACTAGGGATTTCGAAGTCTTTGCCTTCGCGGGCGAGTTTGTAGGCGCGGCGGCCGTTGATCTTGATGGCGGAAAATTTGGGTGGGGTTTGCCGGATTTTACCGATAAACGAGTTTAGCGTAGATACGATTATACTCTGGGCGGGTCCTGCCGTCGCAGCTTCCCCCACCGTGCTCGCCTTACGGCTGTGCGCGTCGGGGGTCCCCCCAGCTCCGTCACCCGCCCATGTAGAATCATATTCCGTAATTTCGCCTTCTGGGTCGCCGGTGGTAGAGGTGAAGCCGAGCCTCAAAGTAGCTTCGTAGACTTTGTCTAGCTTTAAAAATTCGTTAGATTTCTTGGTCATTTTGCCAGATAGCAAAATTAAGAGGCCGGTGGCAAATGGGTCCAAAGTGCCGGTGTGGCCAACTTTGATTTTGTGGCCGAACTCGGCTTTTAGTTTGCCGCGGATTTTGGCGACTACGCCAAAACTAGAGATACCGGCAGGTTTGTCGATGAGGATAATCTGATCTTCCATTGACATAATTGTAACAGATGTGATATAATTGGTCTACTATGATAACAAAAGAGAATAAAGACAAGGCTATTGCCAAGGTTGCCCGTAATAAGGCGGATGTTGGTTCTCCTGAAGTTCAAGTTTCTATTCTTACAGAGCGGATCAAAGAAGTGACCGAGCACGTAAAGAATAACAAACATGACTTTATGGCCAAAAGAGGTTTAATTCAGATGGTAGGGAAGCGCAAAAAGCTTCTGAAGTACCTAGAGACGACCGATTTTGAGCTTTATAAGAAAACCATCTCGAAACTAGGCCTCAGAAAATAAATTTCGGCAAGCTACTTTGTTAGCATTTGCGCTACGCAGGAGACGTACGAAAAGTACGTCTCCTTTGCGTTGCTCGATGCTGTCTCGTATCTTGCTCGAAATTTATTTCCTGAAAATGTATGGTAATTGAGAAAACCCGTCGGCGAACCGGCGGGTTTTTGTCAACTGTGAAGAGACTGAATCTCTTCGATGACTTTTTGCTGGAACAAAGAGAGGAGATATACTATCTCGTTATCCGAATGTGCATGTGGTGAAGTATTAGAGAACAATAATTTGATGGATAAGTCGCCGTTTTCGAGCTGTCTCGGAATATACGAGATGCAAACTTTGGGCGAGTCCAGCCATTCGTCGTAAATGATACCGGCTTTGGCGGATATTTTACGCTTTTTTGCGTGATGCGGATATCCGAACAGGAACATATTTTTCCACCTACTGCAGATATCCAAAATCTCCTCTTTTACAACGGTTGATGGATTGCCATCTAAGATGATGGCGTTGTCATTGCTACTGTTAACGTAGACGCTTTTAATCATTTTAGCCTCCAAGGTACTTAGATTTTTGTCGCCTAAAAGATGGCAACAGAAAGAACCTATCTTATCTATTATATCACAGATTGTGTTTTTTGTCAATGTTTGATATACTGGAAGTAGTAAATTAAGAATTGGGAAGACGGCAGATATGGGTGGTGGCCGACCTCAGACCACCACTCATACCTGAAGTTTTCCCAAGAAAGGGTATATTTTTATGGAAATTATAAATCCGAACGGCAAGAAAACGGTGCGGGTTTCTACCGATTGGCTAGGGCGAGAACTGACTTTAGAAGTGAATAGAGTTGGGTTTAGGACGACTTCGTCGGTACTAGTCACTTATGGCGATACCGTGGTGCTAGGCTCTGTGGTGGTGGGAACCAAGCCGGTGGTGCAGGATTTCTTTCCGCTGTCTATTAGCTATGAGGAGAAATTCTATGCAGCGGGAAAAATTAGTGGCTCGAAGTTCATAAAGCGTGAGGGTAAGCCGGCAGATGAGGCAGTGCTTGTGGGGCGGCTGATAGATCGGCCGATTCGTCCGCTGTTCCCGAAGGGGTATCGTCAAGAAGTACAGGTGGTGTGTACGGTATTGTCAATGGATCCGGCTTTTCGGCCTGACTGTGTGGCGATGATTGCGGCCTCGTCGGCGCTGATGAACGCAGGTGTGCCGTTTGATGGGCCAATTGCGGGGATTAGAATTGGTAGGATCGGTGGAGAATTTAAGGGGTTCTTAAATAAAGAAGAGCGTGAAGCTTCGCCGCTAGATCTTGTGGTGGCATGTAAAGACGGCAAAGTAATGATGGTAGAAGCTGGCGCAAACGAAGTGCCGGAAGATACGATTATCGAGGCGATGCATTGGGCGGTGGATAAGGTACAGCCGGTGCTAGACTTGCAGCGCGAATTAGCTAAGCAGGTAGATGCTACGCCGCAAGAGTATGAATTGGTATTGCCGGATGAAGCGGTAATGGAAGAAGTGCTGACCTGGACTAACGGTAAGTTTGGTTCTAAGGTGCGTGGTAATGTGATGGAGCGGGCACAGATTTTGGACGAAATAAAATATGCAATGCACGATGAAATGGCTTTGAAACACGGTGAGGGTGAGACGGACAACGAAAAGGTGGAGTGGTATGATGAGAATTTGCGTGATGTATATGACCAGGCATTCGAGCTAGCGGTACATAAGGAAGTGCGGCGCGGTATCGTGGAAGAGGGTGTGCGGCCGGATGGACGGAAGTTAGACGAGGTGCGGCCTCTATCTTCGCAAGTAGGAATTCTGCCAAGAACACACGGATCTTCGTTATTTACTCGTGGTGTAACGCAGGCAATGAATATCGTGACTTTGGCACCACTAAGCTACGCGCAAGAAGTAGACACGATGGAAGTGACAGATGGTAAGCGTAGATATATGCATCATTATAATGCGCCATCTTATACGGTGGGTGAGCCGGGCCGGATGGGGTCGCCTGGGCGGCGCGAGATTGGACATGGATATTTAGCTGAGCGGGCTTTGATTCCGGTGCTTCCTAGTGAAGAAGATTTTCCTTATGCGATTCGTTCAGTAACTGAAATTATGTCGCAAAATGGATCTACTTCTATGGCTGCAACGTGTTCTTCTTGTATGGCATTGATGGACGCAGGTGTGCCGATTAAACGACCGGTATCGGGTGTAGCAATGGGGTTAATGGTAGATGTGCCGAAGGGTCAGCCGATTACGACGGATGATATTGATAAGGCTTATGTGTTGACAGATTTGATGGACGCAGAAGATTTTGCTGGTGACATGGATTTTAAAGTGACTGGTACGACAGAAGGCGTGACGGCTTTGCAGATGGATATGAAAGTGCATGGGTTGCCAGTAGAAATCTTGGAAAAAGCAATCAAACAGAGTCATGCTGGACGGATGTTTATTTTGGATCATATTGTGAGTGTGATTGATAAACCACGGGCGGAGATTAGTAAATATGCGCCGCAAATTGAAAAATTGATGGTGAAGCCAGATAAGATTGGGGCAATTATTGGCAAGGGTGGTGAAATGATTAATAAGATTACTTCTGAGACTGGTGCCGAGGTGGATATTGAGGATTCTGGGCTTGTGACTGTATCTGGTAATGATCCAGAAAAAATTAAGAAAGCCATAGATTGGATTCGTGGTTTGGTGGAAGAGCCGGAAGTGGGAAAGATTTATGATGGAACGGTGGCTTCTATTAAGGATTTTGGGGCTTTCGTGACTATTTTGCCAGGAATTGATGGAATGTTACACATTTCACAAATTAGCGACAAGAGATTGAAGAAGGTGGAAGAAGTGTTACACTTAGGCGACAAGGTAAGAGTGCGACTAGTGGCGATAGACGATAAGGGAAGATTATCGCTCACGATGAAGGGGTTGGACTAAAGATTTGGCCGTTTTGAAGGGATAACTCGGGTCTGAATCCCGAGTTATTTTATATGATTCATGGAGGATGAAACAGGGGAAATATGTTATAATATGTAAATATGGATAAGATACGGAATTTTTGCATAATTGCGCATATTGATCATGGAAAAAGTACGATTGCGGACCGGATGATGGAATTGACCGGCACGGTAGAGAAACGAGAGATGAAATCGCAGCTTTTGGACTCGATGGAGCTGGAGCGTGAGAAGGGTATCACAATTAAGCTGGCGCCGGTGACGATGCATTGGAAGGGATATACTTTGAACTTGATTGATACGCCAGGGCATGTGGATTTTTCGTATGAAGTGAGCCGGAGCTTACAAGCGGTGGAAACGGCGGTGCTGGTGGTGGACGCAACGCAGGGAATACAAGCACAGACTTTGGCAAACGTGTACCTAGCTATTGAGCAAGATCTTAAGATAATTCCGGTGATAAATAAGGTTGATTTGCCGGCGGCGGATGTAGAGAAAACTGCGGCGGAGATAATAAATCTACTGGGATGTTCTAGGGATGAAATTATCGAAGCGAGTGGTAAGACTGGGTATGGGGTGGATAAAATACTGGATGCAGTAATTGGAAGAGGTCCAGCACCGTCTTTTCTTGGGCTGCGTTCTCGACCCCTGTCGCCACAGGGGTCGAGCCGCTCATCCTCGGCTTGCCAGCCTCCGGAGGCCCTACGAAAAGAGGTGCTTGGACCTCAGCTTACTCGTGCTCTAATTTTTGATTCCTACTTTGACGACTATCGCGGCGTAGTTCTCTACGTCCGGATTTTTGAGGGGGAGATTAAGAAGAACGCGGAGATTTTGATGATGGCGGCGGAGACGAAGGGGTTAGCGTTGGAAGTGGGGGTGCTGACACCAAAAATGACTCCACGAGAAAGCTTGAAAGCGGGCGAGATTGGCTATATTGTGACAAATCTAAAAACTACGCGCGAAGCAAAAGTAGGTGACACGGTGACGCTTGCGAAAAGTCCGGCTACGGAGGCTTTGCCAGGGTATAAAAATGTGTTGCCTTTTGTCTACGCAGGGTTTTTCCCGGTATCCAATGATCAATATAAGGATTTGCGTGAAGCGATAGAAAAATTAAGTCTTTCTGATTCGGCTCTCCGGTTTGAGCCAGAAAATTCACCAGTGTTAGGATTTGGACTGAGGATTGGGTTTTTAGGGTTGCTCCATATGGATATTATTAAGGAGAGGTTGGAGCGAGAATCTAAATTGGATTTAATCGTGACTAACCCTTCTACGAACTATGAAGTAGTGATGAATAATGGCGAGATTATAGAAATAAAATCGGCGGCGGATTTGCCGGATGTAAGCGAGATTTTGGAAATTCGTGAGCCGTGGGTGAAGGGTGAGATTATTTTGCCAAAAAACATGATTGGTAATGTACTGAACTTGATTAATGAAAAGCGCGGGCATCAGACAAATCTTTCGTACATTGAAGACCGTGCGGTAATAGATTTTGAAGCGCCGATGGCAAATCTGCTGACGGATTTTTATGATCAGCTAAAATCAGTGACTTCGGGGTATGCTTCATTTAATTATGAACTAAATGGATATAAGGCGGAAGATTTGGTGCGAGTAGATTTTTTGGTGGCTGGAAATAAAATGGATGCACTATCAGTAATGTGTCATAGGAGCGAAGCAGATGCGATTGGTAGGGAGGTAACGAAAAAGCTAAAAGAAGTAATACCTCGGCAGAACTATGAGGTAGCACTGCAAGCGGCGATTGGGACAAGAATTATTGCGCGAGAAACGATTGGGGCGTATAGAAAAGATGTGACGGTGAAAATTCATACTGGCGATAGGGATAGAAAAGCGAAGCTTTTGGAGAAGCAAAAGCGTGGTAAAGCGCGGATGAAGAGATTTGGTAAAGTGGATATACCAAGTGAAGCATTTACAGTAATGCTAAGGCGCGATTAACTGTGCTATAATAAGAATATGAGGAAAAAAGGTTTAGCCTTCTGTTGTATCATACTTCTTACGTTTTGTCAAGATTTGCTGCGGAAATCTCGCCTGCTTGGCGTTGGTTTAAAAGTGCAAATTGCTTTTTTTGCTTTGCTTGCTTCTTTGGGTGGTCGGTTTTGCGTTGTGCAAGCTATTAGTCCTAATCAGAGTGCGGCGATAGTAGAGCATTGCGACACGATAAAAGACGAATTAAAAAAAGTGCAGAAAGAAGATGCTAGGGTGCGGGTATATCTTGGTGGATATTATGAAACAATTTTGACGAAGTTTATTACTCCGTTAAATGTGCGTTTGGTGGAAAATAATTTATCTAGCGCGGGATTGGTTGAAAATCAGAATAATTTTGCTGGAACTAAAACATTGTTCGCAAATGACTTTATTGCGTATCAGCAAGGTTTAGAGGAATTGGTAGGATTGGACTGCAGGCAGGAGCCGGAAAAATTCTATGATAAATTAACAACGGTGAGACAAAAACGCAAAATAATGGTGCAGGATGTGCTGAAAATGCGGAATTTGATTTCTGAACATGTGAGACTAGTGGAAGGTTTGAGGGGTAAGGTGTAATGGAAACAAAGAAAAATGAAAAGAAAAAAATGACGCACGGTGGGCGAAATTTGGTGATACTAGGGATAGCTTCTACATTAATTGCTTTAATAACGACTGGTGTGTCACTAGTGGTATATCACAATTCGGGCGACATTTATTTGGATAGATCTCGGCCGGGATATTTGCCCGATGAAGAAGAGATAGAAGAGGAAGGTGAGAAAGAAGAGGAATATATATTTGAAAAAACTGGCAAGTTGACCGCTGCTATTATTGAAGAATATTTAGAGAAAATGCAGGTAGAGGTGCGGGCGATCGATGCGTATGAAAAACCTTTTGATGAGAATGTGCTATCGGACGATAGATTAGGAATACCAAATGTAGAAAATGGGCAACCTTGATATTTTAATAAAAAAGGCTTATACTTAGGGCAAGAATGAAACAACAGAAGAAAAATAAGTCGCTGATATTTGGGGGGATTGCTTTGGTGGCTCTGGTGTTGGGCGTGGGTGTTGCGATATTTGGCTTATCTAATACGGTGGGAGAAATTACTGAAAAGGCTATTTCTAAAACTCCTGAAGCTATCTTGGCTAGTGTGGGAGTGGACGAAGAAGAACCGGTGTCAGTGCCGGTTCTTTATTATGATCAGAGGGCAGACGACTGCGTAAATTTATATGATAGGAATTTGAAGAATGAATTGGAGCGAAGGCAGTTCGAGTGGAGCAGATGTAGATATTATAATAAAGAGATAGAACAGGGTTTGGCGGAGTTTGAACTTGGTGAAGGATATTTGCCAGTGGCTACCGGTGCCGGGAAATTGACGGCGAATAGGGGTGTAGATTTTACGAGATGGTTTAGTGTCGTGGACGGAAAAAGTGCCAGTTATGATGGTGTGCTGAAAATGCAATATGTGAAAAATGGGGCAGAATTTATATTTGAAGCACCAGATTTTTATCCATTGGATGAGGTGAGGTTTAGTGTTGGAGATATGGGAAATGAGGATGGGCATAACCATTTATTCACGATGAATTTTGCAGTGCCGTTTACGGTGCTTTTGAGCGGAATGGAGAGTTTTGAAGTTAATGCCGATGACGATACTTTTGTGTATGTAGGAGATAAATTGGTGTTAGACATGGGTGGCGTACACGATGCAGTTGTGGGAAAGTTTGCGATACGTGAAAATGGAGAAATATATGCTGGCGTGGGCGATCAGGAATTGGCTTATTCTGGTGTGAGTTTAAATAAAAGCGACGGATCTATCGTTCGTATTTACCATGCGGATAGGGATTCTGCAGATTCTACATTTAATGTGAAATTTAGCGGAATGAATTTAAGCGTAACGGATGCTAAGCTTGCGAATGGTGGTGAAGATGGTGTGCAGGTTGCATATGACCCGAGTGATCCGACTTATGTGGCGCCACTGGGTGAGAGTTCGGTGTTCCGGCCAGATTCTACAAAAGGCTTGATAGTGATGGCGACGATTGAGGGGGTGATGATAGTAGCAGCATCGGTGCTGGTAGTGTCGGTGGCGCGGTTTATGGTGAAACAAAAAGCCGAAAAATAATAGTTGTTTTATGCCATCATATTATATGATGTCGTAGGCTTATTTGCGTGGTTTAGAAATGTTGGCGGGGCGGCCGTAATCTGGCAAGATGAGTTGGTGTTTTTTGCCGTGATGGTCATAGAGGGGGATGTTTAGCTCTAAAGCTAAGGTATTAACTATCGTGGCGCCAATGCGGAGACCGGTAAAAGAGCCAGGGCCAGACATGAAAGTAATTTCGGAAATATCTTGAAAGGTTTGATCGTTTTCTTGTAATTTGTCGTGGATGAACCTGAGTAATTTTTCGGCGAGATCGTTAGCGAAAGTGTAGCGATATTCTTGCTCGTTCAATTTGAGGATGGTTTCGGGGGCAGAAGTATCCAGATACATAGATAACCAAATAACGCCTTTCTCGACTCGCTCGCTTCGGCCCGTCTGTGTTTCACGAGACGGAACTGCCTTGTTCGGAAAATCAAGTTTACTTGATTTTCTCTCACTTCGTTGTTCCGTCGTTACGGGCGAAGCTTCGCTCATTCTACTCCTCGTTAGTCGCGTACGGTCTCGAAAGGTGTTATTTTGGTTATCTTTGACCTTTATCTCACGAGAACCGTTATTAAGTTTGTTGATAAAAAGTTTAATATGGTTTTTAGGAAGTATATTTCTGACGGTGTCTGACCACTCAATGATAATTATATTTTTAGGATTTGTGAGATTTTCTTGCAAATCTTCTAACATGATGCCTGGGTCTGGGAGACGGTAAAAATCATAATGGATGAGACGGCCGCCATTTTTAAGAGCGTAGGATTTGGAGATGGTAAAACTGGGGCTGGTGATAGGTTCTTTGATATCGAGACCTTTGGCGAGGCCACGAGTAAAAGTGGTTTTGCCAGCGCCGACATCACCGATAAGTTCGATAACGATTGGCTCGACGGGTCCTGATCTCGCAGTTTCCCCCATTGTGCTCGCCTTACGGCTGCGCGCGTCGGGGGTTCCCCCAGCTCGGCCACCCGTCGACGCCATATAGTCGACGAAGCCTTTGCCAAACTCTAGCATTTCTTGTTCAGAATTAATAATCATTGTATAATATATTATATCATGAATATTTATATATCTGGTATATCTGGAACGGGGATGGGGCCGTTGGCGTTGATGGCAAAGCAAGCTGGTTTTACGGTGTGGGGGTCCGATCTTGCGAAGGGGGCGATTTATGATGAATTAATTAATGCCGGAATTGAGGTATATATTGGTGAGCAAGATGGTGAGTTTTTGCGAGAGAAACTGGAAGATGTGGTGGATTGGTTTGTATATACTTCGGCTTTGCCGGAGAATCATCCTGAATTAACCCTGGCGCGAGAAGCGGGAATAAGATGTACTAAACGCGATGATTTTACGGCGTTTTTGGTAAATAAATTGGGGTTAAAAATGGTCGCAGTGGCCGGAACGCATGGCAAGACCACCACTACGGCGATGATTATATGGGTAGCGTTGAAATTGAACTTACCGGTAGCTTATATCGTGGGGACGACTTTAGGTTTTGCGATATCTGGGGCGTATAAGCCTGGTGATAAATATTTTGTATATGAAGCGGATGAGTATGATCGGAATTTTTTGAAGTATCATCCATGGCTAGCGGTAATTCCGGCAGTTAGCTATGATCATCCGGATATTTATCCCACTAGAGAAGATTATGAAGCGGCATTCTTGCAATTTAAAATGCAGAGCGAGAAAGTGGTAGAAAAAAGTAGTTTTGATGAAAATGAGTTTAAATTGGCGGGTGAAGTGCGCAGAAAAGATGCGGCGCTAGCGGCAGAAGCAATTCTGGCGATGGAACCAAAAACTAGGCGCGAGGACATTGTGGAGATTTTGAGTGAGTTTCCTGGGGTGGGACGGAGATTCGAAAAAATTAGCGACGGGGTATATACGGATTATGCACATCATCCAGAGGAAATTGTTGCGACGATGGGGATCGTGAAGGACGAAAAGCGACTTCACGACAAAAAGGGTATTGTGGTGGTATATCAGCCACATCAGAACACTAGACAGCATGAAGTACGAGATGAATACATGAAGGCTTTTCTCGGTGCGGATAAGATTTATTGGTTGCCGACATATTTGACACGAGAGAATCCGGATTTGGTAGTGCTTTCACCAGAAGAATTAATTAGTGGATTAGTGAACAAAAACGTGGCGGAAGCGGCAGAGCTTGGTGATGAATTGACAGAAAAGTTGCGAGAATATGTAGCTGATGGCTATTTGGTGATTTTGATGACGGCTGGCCCAGCGGATGGGTGGCTACGCGAAAAGTTTGGCAAGTAAGCTCGATTATTGTGGAATGATTTTTGGTTAAAAAGTTTGGATTTTTTTGATGCTTATGGTAAGATGGTAGTATATGAAAGAGGGTAAGGCGAGTGAAGCGAAATCTGGGAATAAGGGTTTGGTGATTTTGTTGTGTGTGCTTGCGGTGGTGATTGTGGGATTGGGGGTAGGAATTAGTGTGATAATGGGCGCGCAAAGAAATATCAAGAGCGATGAAGACTCTGAACGTATTAATAAATTGATTGATACTGAAGAAGCTATGTCTGGGTGGGATGGAGAAGTTTCGGATTCCACTAAAGCAATGATTCTGACGGATAACATAAGGGATAAGTTGCAGAACAACGTGGATTATGATGTGTCTGATGCAATTGCAGAATATGATGAAGTTTATCGTGGCAGTGATGGTGATCTAAAGGTTTATGTTGCGATTGAGTATGCTAATTATTTATATACTATTTCGCAAGATGTTGAGGCTTCCGTGAAAATTTTAGAAGACGTAGATGATTTGACAAATAATGATTTTTTACGGTATGAATATCTGTCTGCTCTGTATTATATATATCAGCAGGCTGGTGATGTCGAAAAATCTGATTATTATAAGGGGATGATTTTGGAGAAGTATCCTCCGGATGAAGAGATTGTCATGAAAGGAGCTCAGTAGGGCAATGAAAATAGTGATTAAGACTAGAATTATATGTCTTGTGGGGTTATGTTTGTTGTTTGTTGAGGTTTTTGGTATAAATAATGCATCGGCGTGGGTTGGTACTGGGAGTGGTGGCAGCAGTTCGTCGTCGGGATCTGGCTATTCGGCCTCGACTTGTAATGATAATAACTTATGGATGTATGCAGTGGATTGTGCTGGCGTTTCCTGGGCTTATTACAAAGCATCGAGTGAAACTAATCAAAACACGGTATTTCCTGCACTGCAGTCTGAGCCTACCAATATAGAAAACGCTACAATACCTGCAGAATGTTCTAAAAATGGCGGTGGGTTTTGGCATTTCGGTATTAATAGTTTTGGCGTCAAGGTGTCTGGTAGTACGCTATATACGGACGGTTACTATGGACATTGGTCAACAATGAATGCTGGTCATTATACAGCTACGTGGGCACCATATAAGACTGCGAATTTGTCTGGGAAAACTAAGCAAAGTTTTGGTGTATATGCGTTAGATCATTACGGAACGACCAGTGAAGTTCTGGTAGCTTATAGGCAAGCTGTTGGTAAGAACGTGTCGTCTATTGATAGTAACGTTTGGGGTTTTTGTTGGAACCCTGGCATGGCTGGTTCAACTTTTGTTGGGGACTCGGCAGTCGCTGAAGTTCCAGAGAACTATACGGGAAAGCCTTGGGTAGAAATTCCGGAGGATAAGAAGACATACACTAATTGGCAAAGTGAAAGTAAACTTGATACGCCTACCTATGTAGTAAATAATTGCGACCCAGAAAAAGGCTGTTGGGTTTCTTTTCGGCATTATCTTAAGAGGATTTCTGGGTCTGGTTCTACGAAATTTTTCATTAAGAGAGAACTTGGTGATAATGTAGGGTTGACTATTCATAAGTTCACTGCTACTAATAGTGGGGAAAATGTCGCGGCTAATCCGGTAAAGATGTATCCTGGTCAAAAACTATGTGAAACACTTAGTTTCTATGCGAAAAGTGATTCTGACTCGAATGTTGTTGGCTATGCGGCTCAAACGAGGATTTGTGCGGCGGCGGTGGCTACAAAGGGATCGGATATTAGTGTTCAAATAAGGGATGAAAATAGTGGTGAGAAATATCATGACTCAGATTGGTCGAAAGGCCTCACGGAAGTATACGCTAAGCCTGGCGATAATGTTGAACTTAAGGGTAAATATTCCCCGTATTATCAATCTATGTATAACACTGAAATAAGTGGATCATTTAAAGTGAATGGGTTCGCCGATAAGAATAAGAGTATAGGGTCAGCGTTTGATGCGAAAATAGATCCGAATTGGAAAAATGCCTTTTCTATAAAAGTGGGGGGACAGTGCGGCGATGCTATTAACGGCGATATTGGGAGTAATAATGAATATCCTGGCGAACGCTCTTATCGAGTGCAGAGTAGCGATGTGGGTGAAAGTAATATTAAGAATGGCAACGCTATGACTAACTGTAGTAATAATGTGAAAAATACGCCAAATTCAGTGGGCTTAACATATAGTGATAAAAATGGTTTTGATGTAAACGCGGATATTAGCTCCAAGCTTAGTAATGATGTAGAAATAAAAGTTCCATATAATTTTCAGAATTCTACAGATATTGAGTTGAGCGAAAAAACGATATATGCAGGAGAGAGTACGACGGTTAGTTATGATGTGATTGTTGGAACAAGAGATAATAGTCTGACTAATGGGAATTATGCTACTCCGGTGCCGAATGCTAGTTGGGGATTAGAGATGAAGATTGGAAATGGAGATTGGCTACCGGCGCCAGATAGTAGTGGCAATGGTAATCTAAATAGCCCAACTGAGAACGGAGGGATTGGCTATTCGCCTGATGGAAATAGAGAACAAAAAGGCAGAAATGTGTCTATACCTGTACCCGACGTGCCAGCGGGTACGGAAGTGTGCTTCCGTTCGTGGGTGTCTCCGAGTCTTAGCGGTGCTAATGAAAATTTGAGTGAAAGTGGGTTTGACAAGAAGCCGGCATGGGATGAGGATTGTACAAAGATAGCCAAGAGACCGAGTTTTCAAGTGTGGGGTGGAGGAATATACTCGGCTGGTAATTTAAACCTGGAAAAGACTTTGGCGAATAAAATTACCCTGGGTGGTTATGCTGACGGTATATATGTATTTGGTTCGTGGGCGGAATTGAGCTTGGTAGCAGAAGGAGAAGTAAGAGGGCTTGCTAGTGGTGCCGGGCTTGGATATGGAACGACTACCGATGCTGGGAACGCTTTTCAGCAGAAAGAGATAGAAACCTTGGGTGGTAGAAATAGTAGCGACTATTGTCTTATGAGTACGCTAAGCATTGCGAATAGTAATTGCAATAGTGCTGGTGTTGGAAATCTTGGTAGAAGTAGCGGAAGAAGTGGTGATAAGTCTAGCTTAATATCCGATTTTGTCCAAGAGGGTGATCAATTCAATATTGAAGGAGAATTTTCTTTGTCCGGTGTGGACGATAATCGTAAGACCGATAAGGGAGTATATTATTATGATGGCAAAAATAAAAAGTTATCGATATCTGAATCTGCTATAGGGGCTGGTGCTACAAAAGTAGTAAGGACTAATAACGATATTGCCATTCTTGGGAATATCGTTTACCAAAATGATAACTATTCGAATCTAGAAAGTATTCCTAAAATTATTATCTATGCTAAGAATATAAATATTTCTTGTAGTGTGACGCGGATAGACGCTGTACTTATTGCGGATGAAAAAATTAATACTTGTAGCGATAATATTACAGATAACTCATCATTGCGGTCTATTCCACTAATGATAAGAGGCTCAGTGATTTCTGATGCATTAACGCTTGGGCGGACCTATGGTGCAGCTACTGGGAAGAACTCCGTGATGCCAGCAGAAATAATAAACTATGATACGTCGTTGTATTTATGGGCAAATAATCAATCTAGCGCTACGACTTCTGGTAAGTTAACCGAAACATACATCAACGAGTTGGCGCCAAGATATTAAAGTGTAGCATGCTATAATGAATCTATGAAGAATAGAAGTTTGTTTGTGTGCCAACAATGTGGTGTAAGTTATGCGAAGTGGGTGGGGCAGTGTACAAATTGTGGGAATTGGAATTCGTTGGTGGAGCAAACTACAGAAGTGGAATTTGGCAAAAAATCTACTATTGAAAAAGGTAGAGCGTCTGGTAAGAAACTTGAATTTGTGAAATTGAATACTGTAGTGCCATCTGACGCAAAAGCACGACTACTGACTGAATTCAATGATTTAAACACAGTGTTAGGCGGTGGAATATTGATGGGTTCGGTGTCGTTGCTCGCGGGGCAGCCTGGGATTGGCAAGTCCACGATTTTGATGCAAATATGTGCGGAAGTGGCAAAAAAGCACAATGTACTATATATATCGGGTGAGGAAAGTGCTGGACAGGTAAAATTAAGAGCAGAGAGGTTGGGTGCAAAATCTGACAAATTAAACTTTGCCGCGTCTACTTCTGGCAATGATATCGCTAAAACTATAGAAACTGGTGAATTTGATTTGGTAATAGTGGATTCTATTCAAACGCTTGCGATGGATGAGATATCTAGTGCGCCGGGGACAGTGAGCCAGGTAACTAATTGTGGAAATTTGATAATTCGGGCGGCAAAAGCGACCGATACGGCGGTCATAATAGTAGGCCATGTAACAAAAGAAGGTACCTTGGCTGGGCCAAAAGTATTAGAGCATTTGGTGGATGTGGTGTTGAATTTTGAGGGTGATAGATATGGTGGATTTAAAACGGTGCGAGCGGTAAAAAATCGTTTCGGCTCTACTAATGAGGTAGCGATTTTTGAGATGAGTCAGGATGGGCTAAAAGAAGTACAAAATCCATCGGCGGCACTTTTAGCGGAACGGACAAATACGGATGGTTCGGTAATACTCGCTACAATGGAGGGTAACCGACCAATACTGGTGGAAATTCAGGCGCTAGCGACAAATTCTAATTACGGCTATCCAAAACGCACGGCTAGTGGCTTTGATATAAATCGGCTGAATTTGCTAATTGCAGTACTTGAGCGGCGAACAAAATTAAAGTTGAGTGATAAAGATATATTCATCAATGTAGTGGGTGGGATGAAGCTAAACGATTCGGCGGCAGATCTCGCAGTATGCATGGCGATAGCGTCGGCGGTTGCAGGAAGAAAACTTGGCGAAGAATATGTGGTATTTGGTGAAGTGGGGCTAGGCGGTGAGATACGGTCGGCATTTCGGGCGGACCAAAGAATTACAGAGGCGAAGAAACTGGGTTTTAAACATGCCATAGCACCGCGGACGATAAAAAATCCTTTCGTAATTCCGGCGAAAGATTTACGTGAAACTTTGATAAGGTATGTGAAATGAGGATTTTGGGGATTGATCCGGGGCTTGGTAGGTGTGGATTTGGTTTGATCGAAACGTCTGCCGGAGTAAATGCGCGAGCATTGGATTTTGGCGTGATAACTACTACGGTAGATGCGCCGTTGCCACAGCGACTGAAAGAACTGTACGATTCTTTAGTGGAAGTTTTTGATGAAACGAAGCCGGAAATTGTGGCAGTAGAAAAATTATTCTTTTCAAAAAATATTACCACAGGGATTGCAGTGGCAGAAGCGCGTGGTATAGTCCTGCTTGTGGCGGAGCAAAGGGGACTAACGGTATATGATTATTCTCCGAACGAAATAAAGAAAAGTTTGACGGGCTATGGTTCGGCGGATAAGTCGCAGATGGAGGAAATGGTACGTATGCACTTGGGGCTAGAAAAGAAACCAAAGCCAGATGATGCGGCGGACGCTTTGGCGGCAGCGATAACTTGCGGATTTTTGTATCGGCAGGGGCCGGATAATAAATATAAGTTTTCTAATACACGTGGAGCTCGTAGCGTGAAGGGTGTAAAACTTGACAAACAAGCATAAGTGTGATAGAATTGAGGTAACTGATTGATTTTGAGTGCTTCTTAAATATGCTATAATCAGGATATGATAGCACACCTAAGAGGCAAAATTGAGGAAAAATTTGGTAATTTTTTGACCATTGATGTAAATGGTGTAGGATATGAAATAGCTGTGCCGACGCCAGATTTTGAGGCGGTAAATTTAGGCGAAGAGAAAAAATTTTATACTTATCATGCGGTACGAGAAAATGCGGAAGATTTATATGGATTTTCTAGCTTGGCAGCAAAAAAAATTTTTGAATTGCTAATATCTGTGCAGGGGATTGGGCCCAAGGCAGCGATAGCAATATTGTCGTTAGCGGAGGCGGAAGAAGTGCGAAATGCAATTGCTAATGCCGATACGGCATTTATCTCTAAAGCTTCTGGTGTGGGGAAAAAGAGTGCGGAGCGAGTGATAGTGGATTTAAGGGATAAAGTAGGAATACCGAGTCATTATGGAGCGACGGAAACAAAATTTACTACAGCACAACCGGTAAATGATGAAGCGTTAGATGCGTTGATTGCGCTTGGTTTCCCATTGAAAGAAGCTACAGCAGCACTGGAAAAGGTAGATCCGGGCCTTTCTGTGGAAGAAAGAGTACGTCTGGCGCTTAAAGGCTAGAATATACAGCGAAAACCCTTGAAAAAATAAAACAAGTATGGTAAAATAATAGGTAATTGTCTAATATAAAAGGTAAAATATGAGTTTTTCTATTCTAAAGCAAATTGGTGACGCGCAAAAGAAGAAAGCGGTGGTAGACGTCCGGTCTGGTGATACCGTAAAAGTGACCCAAAAAATTAAAGAAGGTAGCAAATTTCGTTTGCAGACTTTTGAAGGCGTAGTGATTCGTGTGGATCGCAAAGAGTCTCACACTGCACGGATTGTAGTACGTAAGGTTACATCTGGTGTGGGTGTGGAGAAGTCTTATCTTATTCACTCACCACTAGTAGAAAAGATTGAGATTACAAAGCGTGCAAAAGTGCGTCGTAATAATCTTTCTTATCTACGTGATCGTTCTGGTAAATCTGCTCGGCTTAAGGGTAAGGATTTTGACCGTGTGGCAGTAAATGATACTACGGTTGAAGAGCCAGAAGTTGAAGTAGTGGAGAATCCAGAAGAAGCTGTAGAAGCTTCTGCGGAAGCTACCGAAACTGAGAAGACAGAAGAAAAAACTGAAGCCTAATTTAGATGGCAATTCTCGGAATAGACGAAGTTGGACGCGGCCCCCTAGCGGGGCCGCTTGTTGTGGGTGCGGTGATTTTGCCGGAAGAGGAAAGGGAGTGGCATAAGGAACTAAAAGATTCCAAAAAGTTATCTGCAAAGAAGCGAGAAAAATTAAGCGACGTGATTATGGCGGAAGCGGCAGTGGGGCTAGGCTGGGTAACTAATACAGAGCTGGATGAGGTAGGGATTTCTGAGGCTTTGAAGCTTGCGACACGACGAGCCGTGAAAGCGGTACAGAAGTTCCATGCGCCGTTTTCTCAGATAGTAATTGATGGAAAAGTGAACTTTTTGAAAGGTACGCCGCTTGAAGGATATGTTTCAGTGATGATAAAAGCGGATGATTTGATACGAGAAGTAAGTGCGGCATCGATCGTGGCAAAGGTGGCGAGGGACAAATATATGATGAAATTGGCGGAAAAATATCCAGAATATGGATTTGAAAAACATATGGGTTACGGTACGGCATTTCATCGGAAAGCAATTGAAAGGTTGGGCGTGTGTCCGGAACATAGATTGAGCTTTGAACCGTGTAAGAGTTTGGTGGGGTTTATGCGGGATGAAATTCCTAAGAAGAATACGTCCAAGATTGGGGAGCGTGGAGAAGAAGCAGTTCGTAAACATCTGGCGCAACAAGGGCATGAGATTATCGCTCGGAATCACAAGACGTATTTTTACGAAATAGATATTGTGTCTATATGTGAAAATAAAATTTACTTTACAGAGGTGAAATATCGCAAGAATGCGGATTTTGGCGGTGGACTAATGGCTATAAATACTAAAAAACAAAAACAAATGCACTATGCGGCGGAGTCTTTTTTGAAGATGAAACCGGAATTTAAAAATCTGGATCCGATCTTGGCGGTGGCGGATGTGGCGGGGGAAGATTTTGCGGTGAAAGATTGGTTTGTTTTGGTTTAAGGTTATTTTTAGTTTTTTAATATATAATGGTGATATGGAAGAGAAAAATAATTTACTGAAAAATCAAGAAAATAAAAAGGTAAATGGGGTTGCGCTAAAACCTGAGACAGAGAAGAAGTCAAATGCTGGGATGTTTGCTGGGGTGAGCTTAGCATTGATAGTATTAGTGGTGGTGGTTTCTGTGGTGGTGACAATGGGAATGCAACAAAATAATAGTAATGATAAAAGCGGTACTGGGAACTATTCTATTATTAATGAGAATACTAACCTTACAAGTGGTAGCGTAACCACTACAGTTGGCGGGAAGTCTGTTACTTATAAGGGTGCATATGTGGTGGATGGTGTGGAGGCAACTATTTCATCGGGTACTTATGAATCGACGACGGATGACGAGGTGGTGTTTTTAGTGATAAATGGAGGAAGTTTGAGAATTGATGGTGAGGTAACAATGAATAAGAGTGGCTCGGCCGATTTCGCCGGGCGAGGCGATAATTACAGTTTTTATGGGATAAATTCGGCGATTACGGTAGTGGGGGAAGGCTCCTCGGTAGAGATAAATGGTGCGAAAATCAATACAACAGTGTCTGGGGCAAATGCGGTAGTGGCGACAAATGGTGCAACGGCGGTGGTATCGGGCGCAGAAATATCTACCACGAAAGATAATTCCCGCGGACTGCATGCGACTTATGGTGGCACAATAAATGCGGATAATACAAAGATCACTACGCAAGGTGGATCCTGTGCAGCGCTAGCTACTGATAGAGGTACTGGCACGGTGGTGGCGGATAATATGACACTTTCTACTGCCGGGGCGGGATCTCCGTTGATTTATTCTACTGGTAATATTTCGGTGACGAATTCTACCGGTGTAGCTACTGGTGCGCAAATTGCGGTGGTGGAAGGCAAAAATTCAATTAGTTTGCAGGGATGTGAATTTTCGGCAAATGGCAACGGAAATAGAAATGGGGTAGATAACGCGGGTATAATGATTTATCAAAGTATGAGTGGCGATGCGTCGGTGGGGACTGGGTCGTTTACCGCGACGGATTGTATTTTGACAGTGCTAGCTTCTTCCAGCGTATATAATGTTACGCCGTTTTTCTTTATCACTAATACGGATGCGACGATTGATTTAACTAGTACGAGTGTATCGTTTAGCGCTGCAGAGAAGTTCATTTCGGCGTTGGGTACAAGTGAGTGGGGTAGAAGTGGCAACAATGGTGGCAAGGTAACAGTAACTTTATCTGATGTGAACACGACAAATACGGAAGTTGAGACGGATTCAATTTCGAGCGTGAGTGGGATTTAGGCTTGATACCATGAAAAAGGCCGCGGGTGAGTGCGGCCTTAAGATAGGGGGTTACTTGATTTTGACCCAGATGAAGTCGGGTACTGTGGCCCACCAGAGTTTATGTTTGCCATCTATGTAAGATGAAACACAGACTCTTGAAGATGCCTTTTCGGCGCCGGCCTCGTACCATGCTACAATGCCCCACTCGCCTTCGTCGGGATTAATTCCGACGTAGAAATGGTTGGGTTTGAGCTCTGTTGCGACGTCGGTATAACCGGCTTCAGCGAGAAACTGTTGCCAACGTTTGGCATCGAGACGCTCGGATGAAGTTTTTTGTGGCCAAGTGCCTGTGGCTTCAAAGATTTTCCAGGCGCAGTAGCTGGTAGGATAGCGAATCACGCAGCCACTTTGGTCGGAAATTAATGAATAGCCAAATCGACTGGCGTCTTCTTTCCAGTTGGCAAAGTCTGGTTCTCTGTAAGGCCAGGGATAGGTATTGATGTAATGAGCGCCTTCTTGGTATCTGGCAATTAATGCACGGTGCTCAGATGATTCCCAAGATTTTTGCGCTGCTTTGCGGTATTTTTTGCGGTAGAATCTGCGGCTGAGTCGGTTTTTATTCCATCTAGTGCAGGACTTTTTCGCCCAACTGTTAACTTTTTCTAAAGTGATCATAAATAGTCACCTCCTTAGTAAGGTACAACCCCTATTTTAATTATAGCATATAGTTTTATATTTGTCAATTTTTACGTCTTTATCATTGTTTGCTATGTTTGCAGTTTTGAGGTGGAGTTTTAGACGTTGAATTTGAATTCTACGACGTCGCCGTCTTGCATGATGTAGGTCTTGCCCTCGGTGCGAAGTTTGCCGGCGGCTTTGACGGCCTGTTCAGAGCCAAGTTGTTGTAAATCGTTAAAGTTGCAGATGTTGGCAGCGATGAAGCCACGCTCAAAGTCGGTATGGATGGTGCCGGCGGCTTGTGGGGCGGTGGCACCTTTTTTGATAGTCCAGGCGCGACACTCTTTTTTGCCAGCAGTGAGGAATGATTGTAGACCGAGGGTATCATAGGCTGCTCTGATGAGTTCGCCAAGGGCATCATCTTTAACGCCATAACTTTCTAGAAATTCTTTTCTTTCGTTTCTGTCCATGCCGGACATTTCTTCTTCTAGTTTGGCGTTAACAAAAATAGCAGCTGCTGGCTTGACGAGATCTTTTAGTTTGGTTTGAAGGTCTACGTCTGTAAGACCAGACTCATCTACGTTGAACATATAAATGACGGGTTTGTTGGTGAGGAAGGGGATATTCTCGTCGGCAGGGTCTTTTTTGCGTTTGGCGGCAATTTTGGCTTTGGTTTCTTCGTCAGCGAGCTGGAGCTCTAGATTGATGATATCTATATCATCTTTAGCCTGTTTTATAATGTCTTCTTCGATTTTATTGTCGGCGCGGACTATATCATCATTTTTGAAGGCACGTACTACGTGGCAAATGGCTTGGCACTCGCGGATGTGGGCGAGAAATTTATTACCGAGGCCTTCACCTTTACTTGCGCCCGCAACGAGCCCGGCGATATCGACAAATTCTACGGTGGCCGGGACAACTTTGTCGGTCTCGTACATTTTGGCTAATACGTCTAAACGTTCATCGGGAACTGGGACGATGCCAACATTTGGTTCGATGGTAGCAAAAGGATAGTTGGCGGCAAGTGCGCCAGCGTTTGTGAGTGCGTTAAATAAAGTAGATTTACCAACATTTGGTAAACCGACAATACCGATCTTTAAATTCATAACCAACCTGTGATATCTGTTATTATAGATACAATTATAACATATTTTGATATATAATATAGGTATGAGAATTTATATAGCACACTCAAATAGCATTGATTATAAAAATGAGATATATAAGCCATTACGAGATGATGGCTTCTTCTTAGAGCACGAATTGATATTGCCACACGAAAATGGTGATAGTATTGGTAATTCAAGAGACGATTATAAAAACTATGATATTGTGATTGCTGAATGTAGTGAGCCGTCTATTGGTGTAGGGATAGAGCTCGGGTGGCTTTATGATGACAAAAAACCGATATATTGTTTTGTAAAATCTGGATTGCATCCAAGTAGTGCAGTTGTCTCAATTGTTGAAAAAGTGATTGAGTATAATGATGAGGAAGATTTTGTAGACAAAATTAAAGCTATTATTGAAAAGTATTAATCGTTTTTTATTTTGGTTTTGATAAGCGGATTTTGGTAGTAAACGGGATAAAAGAAATAGGTTGGTTTAGAAATTCAAGATTTCTACTCCCAGTTCAAAACCAACCTGTCTATCTGTTATTATGGGTATAATTATATCGTATTTTGGTGATTTTATTCTCTAACAATATCCGCCGTATATTAATAATCTCCCCATTTATATAACTAGCGGCATCACTTGCTAGAAAGGAAATTGTTTTTGCTATTTCGCTTGGCTTTGCAAACCTTCCGACGTATATTCTCTCTATCTCTTCTTCTATATAATCTTTTGGGAGATCCTTATTCATGTCCGTATCGGCCCACCCAATTGCGATAGCATTAACTCTAATGTTTGGCTTGAATTGCAGTGCTAGGTCTCTAGTTAAACTTTGCAGGCCAATTTTCGAAATATTATAATCTATGCTTTCGGGAGCTATTGTTTTTGTACCATTGGTCGAAGATATATTGATAATCGAACCTCCTTCTGGCATATATTTTACGGCTTCTCTCGCCATCAAGAATGCACCCATCACATTAACTTTAAGGGTGTTTTCAAACTCTGGCACCGTAACTTTGTTTATCTCTCTATCAAATACTATGCCTGCACAGTTTACAAGAACATCTATTTTGCCATATTTTTCGATAGATTTCGCAATGAGGTCTTTTACTTCTAGTTCGTTTGATATGTCTGCTTCGATTACAAGGGCTTGTACGCTGTATTCTTTTTCTACAAATTGTTTTATTTCTTCAGCATCCTTTTTATTATCAAACTCAAACTCGCCGTCTATGAATTTAAGATTGGCTTCTTTGCTACTATCAATGTAATTAATAACTACATTGTAACCCTGCTTTGCAAATTCAATAATTGTAGCTTTACCTATACCGCGGGAACCCCCAGTTACTAAGACGACTTTTTGCATGTTATAATCTCCCGATTTACTTATATTTTTAATGCGTTGGTTTAGAAATTCAAGATTCCGATCTTTAAATTCATAATCAACATATGTATTTGTTATTTAGGCGATTTTCTTTTGCCAGGATTTTTTATGACATTTGGGGCAAGCCATATAGCGAGTGCGACCAAGATGCATGGCAAAATAGACGCTAGAGTATTTCGGAATATAACGATGACCGCAATATTTACATTCATACTTCCCGGCCTCAGTTTCGATTTTAAGGCAAAAGCTAACGCCTACAATAATCAGAACAAACCCAAGCACAATCAAAACAATTCGCGTCCAGGTAGGCATTTCAACATAACTGGCGATAAAACATAATATCAAAAATGGAATTGTTGACATATATCCAATAACATTTTCGTAGAGGAAGAATTTTTTATTTGTCAACGTTTCAATTTTGGAAAACTCTTCAAGGAGTTTTTCGGAATGTTTTTTATAGTCCTGTTGATTAATCTCTTCGCCAGAAAGTAATTCGTTGTAAGAAATGTCGAATAACTTGCATAGTTTTGCCATATTATTTGCATCGGGTAGGCAAATTCCTCGTTCCCATTTTGAAATAGAGCGGTTGGAAATGTCCAATTTCTCCGCTAAGCTTTCTTGCGTAAAATTATTTTCCTGACGTTTCTTCGTAATAAACTTGCCAATCTTTTCTAAATCCATAGCAACCTTTCGTTAATTATATCTTCATTTTAGAAAAAGTTGAACCAAAACACCACAAACCTAAGGTAGAATCAAAAAAAGAAAGTTCCTACACGAGCATATCTATCACTGTCTGGCTATTATCACTAAATATTCTGATTTTGATATATAATATAATACGATGACAGTGAAGAAAAAACAGAATCGGAAAAGTTTTAAAGATATTATAAAGTATAATTTTGATAATCTTTTGATGCGGGGAGCGGGGGCACAGATTCTGCTTTTGATTGCAGTGACGGGAATTATGGCGATTGTTTTTGGGCTGATATTGTTTATCACTACGTCGGAGGGTGGACCGGCGGGGTCGTCGATTTGGACGGTACTGGTGCATAGCTTAGATCCTGGGGTATTGTCTAATTCTAATGGTTCGCCATGGTTTTTGTTTATTTTGCTGGTGGTAACGCTTTTGGGACTTTTTTCGGTAGGGACATTAATTAGTATCATTACTGCAAGTATGTCTAAAGCGCTGGATCAACTTTCGCACGGTAAAAGCAAAATTGTAGAGCCAAAAAAGCACATTTTGTTTCTTGGGTATAACGAGATTAGTTTTGAAGTTTTAAGAAATATTTTTGAGCGTAATGAAAAAGATAAGAGTTTTCGGTTTGGTAAGCAACCGGTAGTGATTTTGGAGCAATATAAAGATATTGTAGATATAAAAGAAGAAATCGAGTTTAAATTTCGTGAATATCGAAAGACTAAGGTGATATGTCGACAGGGCTGCATTTTTGACGTAAATAATTACGATATGTGTTCGATTGAAAAAGCAAAACAAATTATCATTACGGCGGCTAGTGACGAAGAAGCGGCGGAGACGGTTTTGGCATGCAGAAAAGCGTTGGAATATTTGGGAATAAATAAAACTCCAATTACGGTAGTACTGGATAAGAATAGCAGTGTGGAACAAATGAAAATAGTGGGAGGTGATGAAGTTAAGATTGTAGTAAAGGAAGAGGTGGCAGAAAAAGTGTTGGAAAAAGAGAGCGGGAGTAATAAACCGAGTTTTGTTTTGAATACGAAACTGGCTGGGTTTATGCCAAAGGAAAATGTAATAATTTTGGCGGACGATGCGTTGGGGTCTGAAGAGTCTGATCGTAAGACGATATTGGGGATAGTAGCAATGAAGGAAAACATTGAGAAAACGAAATCCACAGGTAATCACATTCGAGTTTCTTGTGAAATTCGATTGAAGAAAAATGCAATACTGGCAAAAGCCGCTGGGGCGGATGAAGTAGTGGTAACCAATGTAGAAGTTGGTAAGCTTGTGTTTAAATAAGTTTTGATCATATAAATAGTTGTAGCATATCAAATTTCTGGGCGAGTTTGTTTTGCTGTATTTTTTTGTGGTGTTTTAGGTAGATTATTTTGCGGATGGGTAATTTACGAAATATAAACCATCGGGATTTTTTCTAAATTTGAACTATTGGTATGCTTTTTCTACTTTCGACAGTCGAGCCAATAGACTTTTTGTATAACGGGTGTTAAAACTGAAATAAAGTCAGGTTCATCTAAGTATTTAAGCTGTGTTGTCCAAAGTTTAGCTTCGGCTTCTTTGAGCTTTATGAGTAATTTTGCTGGATTAGAGGCTCTGTCTTCTGTAGCTTTTTGCCGGAGCTTGTAGAATTTATGAGAAGGATACGAAAAAAGTGAAATTAGTTTTTAATAAATATTTTCTATGGTATGATAAAAATGTAAACATAAGGAGAACGAGTGATGGCGAATTCTCGCAAAACTCAAACAAAAACTAAAAAGACCGCTACGAAAAAGAAAACTACGAACATAAAAGTAGCTGTAAAAGGTAAGCCAGAAAAGAAAACGTTTAAGCATTTTTTGATAGCTACTGGCATAATTTTGTTGCCGTTAGTGGTGGGGCTGGTAGCTTCGGCATTAACTGGCAATACGATGATGGAGTTTGGTAGATTGAATCAACCGCCTTTGGCACCGCCAGCATGGCTATTTCCAGTAGCTTGGACTATATTGTATATATTGATGGGTGTGGCTTGCTATTTGATTTATCGGTTGGAGCCAAAAACTAAAGATGAACAGAAATTGCAAAAAGCAGAATTAATTATATATTTTGTGCAGCTATTCTTTAACTTTATGTGGACTTTGATATTCTTTGCGCTAGGGGCGAGATGGTTTGCGCTAGGATGGCTAATTGCAATGTGGCTGATGATATTCGCATTAATATGCATGTGTGGGAAGAACTGTAAAGCGGCAGCGTGGTGTTTGGTGCCATATATATTATGGTGCACATTTGCGACATATTTAAATGTAATGATCGCGATATTAAACTAAAAAATAAACCCCGGCGCGGAACCGGGGTTTAAAATTAAAATAGATGGAATGAGGCGAACAGTGGCGCTAAGGTGTTGGCGACGGTAGACATGGTTTTGATGAAAATGTCTAGCGCTACGCCCACAACATCTTTGCGGGTATCGCCGACAGTATCGCCGACAACGGAGGCTTTGTGGGGCTTGGAGCCTTTACCGTAGCCCTCTAGCCCGCCAGACTCAATGTGCTTTTTGGCATTGTCGAAAGCGCCACCGGAATTACCCATAAAGATAGCGCGAGGAATAGCCACAATGGTGGCGCCAATAAGTAAGCCTCCGACAAACTCTACGCCAAAGAAGAGACCGCCAACGACCGGAATAAGCAGAGCCAAAAGTGATGGGATGAGCATCTTTTTTAATGCTTGCTTAGTAGCCATGTGGATGCATTTTTGGTAATCTGGTTTGACGGTGCCGTCTAAAACGCCAGGGATAGACAATTGACGATCTCCTTCGTCTGCCATGAGATGGGCGGATTCGACAGTATTGTCGGTAAGTAGGGCGGAAAAATATTCGATTAGCGCGCCACCTACAACACCGCCAGCAATAACTACGAAGTTGGCGATGTTGAGTATTGGTTCGACGGTTTGTGAATAGCTGCCTACGTATGCAAAAATAAGCGATACTGTAGCAAAAGCTGCGGAGCCAATGGCGAAACCTTTGCCGATGGCGGCAGTGGTATTACCGACAGCATCGAGCTGATCGGTAATTTCGCGTACTTCGGAATCCAAGTGGCAAGATTCGGCGATGCCGCCGGCATTGTCTGCAATGGGGCCAAAAGCATCAATGGATACGGTGGTGGCCACAAAAGACAGCATGCCGAGAGCGGAAATGGCTATGCCGTAAACTCCGCAAAGTATACCGGAACCAAGTAATGATAAACCAATAACCAATATAGGCAATAAGCAAGATCTGGAACCTATAGCATCGCCCTTGGTGATAACGAAGGCGGAGCCTTCTTTAGCGATTTCGGCTAATTGCTTGACCGATTTGAACTTGGTGCCAGTGTAATATTCGGTGATTTTGCCGATTGCTACACCGCTGGCGATTCCAAGTATGGATGCTACCCATGGTGAAGCCCAACCCAGAATAAAATTATCGTATAGCGCCGTTTGTCCGAAGACAAGATATGATGCTATGCCGCCAATGATAACTACGGCGATTGCCGAGATGTAGGTGGCGATGTTTAGTTCGTGGCTGGGGTCTTTGCCGTTTTCGTGCATTAAGACGAAAAACAAACCGATAACACAACCAAGTAGACCGCCGCCAGCCAAGATTAACGGGTAGGCGATGGTGGCTTGGAATGTTGCGGTATTGCCTTGCGCAATAGATGCGGCAATTAGGAGACTGGCTACTATGGTGGCAACAAAGCTTTCTAGTAGGTCTGAGCAGTTGCCGGCAATGTCGTTAACATTGTCGCCAATAAAATCGGCAATAGTGTTAGGCATGCGTGAGTCATCTTCTGGCATGTCGTGACGTACTTTGGCTACGATATCGGCAGAGATGTCGGCGGCCTTGGTGTAGTTGCCCCCAGCGACACGATTAAACATCGCAACAAGTGAGCATCCTAACGAATAAGTGGTGAGCCACATAATGGTAGGATTACATTTGAGTACTGCGATGAATCCGGAGCTAGTACTGTCTAGATTGATTCCACCGGTTACCATTATGATAAGCAGAAGACCGAGTAAGCCAAAGGCTTGTACGGACAAGCCGCTAACACTGCCGCCCATGAGGGCGACTTTGACGGTTTCACCGATTGAGCGAGTTACGCGCGCGGTGTTGGCCGTACGAACGTTGGCATAAGTTGCGCTTCGCATACCAATAATGCAGGTTGCGCTACTCATGCATGAGCCAAGGACAAAGGTGAGACCGGCAGTTTTCTCAATGAATAAAGAAAACAGTGCGGCTACGATTATCACAACGACGACAATGGTTTTGTATTCGGCGACCATAAAAGTTTTGGCGCCGTCGCGGATGATTTTGGCGATGTCTGCCATTTCAGCAGAGCCTTCTTTGTAGGTTTTCAGTTCAATATAATTGAAAACCATTAATATTAAGGCGCAAAGGATGGCGCCTAATACTAAAATTTGTACCACTAATATCACACTCCTTCTATTTTTAAGGTACAATTTTGTCGAGCATTTGAGCATAAAAATATGCACCAATAATGCATGGAGTAATTATAGTATATTTAAAGTATTTTTCAAGGGGTGAAAAGGTGATGAAATTGTGATTTTGAGTAGTGATAAGGTATAATGGGTGTAATGAATGTGACTATGCAACGGAAAACAAAAAGAAAGTATTGGAAGTGGGCGGTGTTATTGGTGTTGGCAATAATTGCTGCGATTATCGTGTTAAACCGCGCGTGGATTTATGATTGGTTTAGAAGTGTGACATATCGGCCAACGGCGGAGATGGTAAGTATACGCGATAAGTTGAATTTGACTGGGCGAGGAGATTTTCTGTTTAATGCAACGCAGCCGGAGTTAAACGGGGCAGATGATTTTAATGCTAACTGCAGGCAGGATGAGGGCGAGGTGGCGGTACTAGGATGCTACACAGCGGGAAATATTTATGTATATAATATTGCGGATACAAAATTAGACGGAATTAGGGAACTGACTGCGGCACATGAACTATTGCATGCGGTATGGGCGCGGATGAGTAATGCGGAAAAAGAAGATTTAAAACCAATATTACAACAAGTTTATCAGAATAATTTATCTGTACTAAAAGACGACATTGAAACGTACGCGGATGACGAACGGGTAGAAGAAATATTTGTGCGAGCTGGTACAGAAATTAAGAAATTGCCAGATGTATTAGAAAAAAATTATGCAGAGATTTTTAATAATCAAGATGCGGTGGTGGATTTTTATGAAAGTTATATTGCGGTGTTTCGGGAAATTAAAATGAAGATGGAGGGGCTAGCTAGTGAAATTGAAGTTTTGCGCGATAGTATTAATGTGAAAATGGCGGAATATGAAAATAAGGTGAGCCAATTAGAAGCAGACATCGCTAGGTTTAATAGTTGTGCGGAGACTGCAGGATGTTTTGCAACAGAAGTGGAGTTTTATGCGCAGAGGAATGCTTTGGTGGCAAGAGAGAATGAACTGAATTTATTAAATGATGAAATTAATAATATGATAGATGATTATAATTTGAAGGTAGATGAATATAATGCAGATGCGCTGGAAAGTCGTAAATTGCAGAATATGATTAATTCAAAAGCGGATATTAAAGAAATAAAATAAAGGAGAAAGATGGACGAGGATAATTTTGAGAAATTTCCTGGAGAAGGCAAGATTGAGAGGGCGGTGCCAGGAGAGCAAGATTTTAGTGCGGCGATGAATGGTGCAGGGGCGGTGGTGCCGGAGTTTGCTGGTGAACAATTTGGAACGGCGAATGCGGGAAATGAATATTATGGTGAAGGTGGGGATAATATGGAAGAGCAAAACGAAGAGCGTAATGCGGGTATTGCGGATGCGGCGGCTTTAATTAATTATGGATTAAATGCGGCGGCGCGCAGTATGGGGGTAGAATTATTGGTGCAAAAAATTAAAAGTTTTGATGCGAGTGGAATGGATGATCCAATAAGGGGGTTTTATGAATATTTGGGCATTAATAATTCGGAAGAACGAAAAGATTTGCGTGAAGAGAATATGGCAGCTAAGCCTAGCGAGACGGAATTTAGGGAAGGAGTCAATGCGCCTTCGCACGAGAAATCCGTAGAAGGGGCTTTTGCGGCGATTGATGATATGAAAGAATTAATAGCGGAAGTGGAAGGTGCGGATCCGCGTTATGAAGCATTAAGAGAAGGCGCAAGGAGTGCGGGCAAGGGGTATTTCGAATTTGCGGTGAGTGAATATGGAGTAAGGGGGCTTACGGAGCTTTTTGCGGTGTTAGGACGGCAGAGGGAGAAAGATGAAGAGGTGGAAGGTAACGTGGCGGAAGATGATGCGAATAGCAATGATGATAATGTTGTGAAAAATGTGAATATTAAGGATGCTGAGAACGGTGGTGTTGAAAGTGATATAGAAGAGCGTAAGGCTGCAATACTTAATCCTGAGATTTTGGGCAAATAGTTATGTGCTGCTGAAATATTTTGGAGTAATAATTTTTTGATGTGAATTGACTAAAATTGGGGGGTTGACTTTTTGTGGGGAGGGGGTATACTTAGAAGCATAAAGGTTATACAAAAATAAAAAAGGAAATAAAAATGAAAATTTACATTTGTGGTCAAGACAGATTCGATAAGGTGGTTTTGTCTTACAACAAAGCCAACAAGGAGAGATAAAAAATGTTAAGTTTAAATAAAAAGAAAAAAGTGGCGTTTTCGGCATTGGCGGTTACGGCTTTGGCCCTGCCGGTGTCGGTATTAGCTGTAAATAAGATTAGTTCATTTGAGAATACCTATGCGGCAACTATGCCAGCTAGTTTTAAAGACCAAAATTTTTACGATTGTGTGTTGGCGGAATTTCAGAGCGAGTTTCCGAACGAAACGGTAGCTAGTACTGGGCTGACTGATGCGCAGTTGGCAAAGATTAAGACGGTTTGGTGTCCCGGAAATGATAATAGTAAAATTTCTGATGCTACCGGTATAGAAAAAATGACTGCGGTAACGGGTATTACGCTTAATAAAAATAGCTTGAAGACAATAGATGTTTCAAAAAATGTTAATTTGATTGTCTTGGCTTTGACCGAGAACCAACTAACTTCCCTGGATGTGTCGAAAAATCCAGAATTAATGAATCTTAGAGTATATGGTAATTCGTTGACTTCCTTGGATGTGTCACATAATCCTAAACTTGAAGTTCTTTTGGCACACAGTAATTCGTTAACTTCTATGGATATTTCGAGTAATTCTGATTTGACTGACCAATTTACCGTTGACGATATTTTGGTGAAGGCTAACATCTCGCCGATAATCACTACCGTGTCGCCAAGCTATGACCTGTCTGAGTTGAATATAATCAATTCCACTCAGACTATTAGCAACACAAGTAATTACACGTTTAATAGCAATAAGAATACTATTATAGTAAATAATTACAGTAGTGCCGGTGGGGTCATACAAGTCTCTTCGTCGGCTCAAGGCAGGACGTATAAATTACAATTACCAAAGTTTGTGAAGTTTGATACTAATGGTGGGAGTAATTCTCCATCGGCTGTGAGTTGTTATTCTACTGCGGCGACGGGATCTTGTTCTGTAACTGTTCCATCTGCGATGCCAACTAGATCAGGATATGATTTTAAAGGTTATGCAGATTCGGCTGATGCTGAAAATGTAATTTATAATGTGGGAGGATCTATAAGTTTGACTGAGCCAAAAACCGTCTATGCTGTTTGGAATAAGAAAAGTACAAATATAGACGATAATGGTGGCAACAGTGGTGATAGTAATAATGATAACGGTGGGGATGGAACAGGTGATGTAGATGGTGGGGATACGAATGGTAATGATAATAACAATACCAGTGATGACACGAATGGTGGGGATACAGACGATAGGGATAGCGATACGAGTGGGACGAGTACGGCCAGCGATGGCAATAGCGGGGAAGAGGATGATACGCCAGTGCCGAGCACTTCGAAGAAAGGTATTACTCCAGACACTGGGGCGAATACGAAGACAGAGGAGAACGGCAACCTAGTGGTAACTTATGCTTTACCGATGGTAGTGATAGTGTTAGCTGGAATATTATTCAAGAGAAACAGAAGTAAGAAATATATAAAGTTTGAACGGTAGAGTTTATAAGAATAAATCAGCCTTGTGAGGGGGCTGATTTTTGTAGTGGGGATAAAGGCAGGTTTGGTATAATGAGAGTATGAAGCTGAAGACTCGGAGGATAGTAGCAGTAATAGCTGTGCTGGTGGGGGTAGGCGTGTGGCTAGCGGTGAATCCGGCGAGCTATGAGACTATTCTGACGCAAGCGGGTGGCGGTGAAAATGAGAATGAAAATGCCGAAGCGGATTATGCAGCGGAAGCGGTAACTGAAGCAAACGAAAACGCACCGCTAGCGACAGAAATTTTAGAAAAATTAGAGGTGAAGGGGCGAGCGCCGAAAACTGGGTATTCGCGGGAAGAATTTTATAAAAATTGGCCGACGGTGGATGGATGCAATTTGCGACAGAAAATTATAAAGAGAGAGTTTGGCGATACGGCGGTGCTGGATGGGTGTACGGTGGTGGCCGGGGAATTTGACGAGCCATATACTGGTGAGCATCGAATATTTACAGAAAAATCGCAGATTTCTAAAATACAGATAGACCATGTAGTGGCATTAAGTGATGCGTGGCAAAAGGGGGCGCAGTATATGGAAAAAGAGGTGAGATATAAGATAGCGACGGATCCATTGAATTTGCTGGCGGTGGATGGGCCAGCAAACGAGCAGAAATCTGATGGCGATGCAGCGACTTGGCTGCCGAGCAATAAAAAATTCCGGTGCCAATATGTGGCCAGGCAAGTATCGGTAAAGTATAAATACGGATTATGGGTGACGGAGGCAGAAAAAACTGCCATTTCTAATGTGTTAACGAATTGTCCCAAAGAGCCAGCGATTGGTGTATAATAAACATAAGTAAAGTGGAGATGCTATGAAAAAATATATTTGGAGTGGAATTATTGGTGCGGTGATTTTGATAATCGGCGCGTTTTTATTGGGGAAGTTCGTGTTTCCTAGTTATAAAATAGCGAGTTTGCCGGCGCCAGAGCTAGCGGAGGGGCAGAGAGGGGAATTGGGGATCGATAAAAATGTAAATGAAAGTACGATAGATGATTATTTGGGGCGAGGTGATGCAGTGTATCGGGATCTTAGAATGTTGAAAGATCCCGGAAATTACGAAGCGATTGGTGGGGATGCGTATCTTTCTGGATTTGTGGATGGGTTTGAGGTGGTGTCGTATCCGTATATTGTAAATGTAGAGGGCCTGCCGGAAGCAGTGGGCGATACGTATACGGGCGAGACTTTATTTACTTTTGATGGCACTAATTATAAGGCGAATTATAAAGAATCTATGCAAATATTAGAGGATTTGTTCCCGAAAGACAAGATTATTTTCTTGATGTGTGGTGGCGGCGGATATAGTGGGATGATGAAAAATATGTTGGTGGCGCTAGGTTGGGACGCGAATAAAATATATGATGTGGGCGGATATTGGTTTTACGAAGGTAAAAACAATGTAAAGGTAAAGCGTGTGTTAGATGATGGTTCGGCGGTGTATGATTTTTATAAGGTGCCATATCATACAATAGATTTTGATGTTTTGACGGAGAGATAGATGGCAAAAAAGAAAAATCGTAAAATTTTACCACTGGTGATGGCGCTGATTGTAGTGGTGCTAGGTAGTATATTGTTTGTGGGGGCGGCGAGTGGTTGGTTTGATAATCATAAAGTAAAACTAGACGCAGAATATTATGCAGATGGAGCGGAGTTTATGGAACTAACAGCTGGTGAATATGAAGGATTGATAGAAGCGAAAAAATCTTTTGTAGTGATGGTGGATCAAAGTGGGTGCACTACGGCGGATAGATTACGCGAATATGTAACGCGATACATGACGGAGACGGGAATTTTGGTATATAGAATGATGTTTGCGGAGGTGAAGGAATCGTCTTTACATGAAAAGGTAAAATACTATCCATCTGTGGCAGTGGTGTCTAAGGGTAGGGTGGTGGCGTATTTAAGGGCCGATGAGGATGCAGATGCGGATAAATACAATGATTATGATGCTTTTAAGAAATGGATGGATGGGATTTTGCAAAAATAATAGTATGGTAAGATATGATAACTCCCAGAAGGGAGTTATTTTTATGAAAAAGATAAAAGAACAGGTGGGTAATTATTTAAATTATTGTGAAAAGGTGAGAGGGATGTCGCCGGCTACGATGTGGGCGAAGCGAAATATTTTAAAGAGATTTATAGAAGTGACGAAAATAAGAAATCTGGAAGAATTAGATAACAGCGTTTTTAATGAGTGGGTAGAAAATGAGAAAAGACGAGGTGTAAGTGCTAGATCTATTAATACTTACAATGCGACAATCTGTGCGATGGTGCAATATTATGTTGGCTTAGGTGTGGGTGTGCCGCTAAAAATACCGTTGGTGCAAAAGTTGAAAGAAGGAGAAACGCGAAGAAGATTTTATACGGCCGCAGAAATAGAGAAAGTATTAGAATATACAGATATAGAAACGGGGCTAATGATAAAAATCATGTTTGAAACTGGGATGCGAATAGCGGAGCTGACTAGGATGAGGGTGGACGATATAGATGGGCGGAGAATTAAATTTATAGGAAAAGGAAATAAGCCGCGGGAGGTGTATATGCGGGAGGATACGCGACGGGAATTGTTTAAATATCTAATGAAGCAGGGTAGGGTTGGTTGTGTTTGGGGAGATGGGGTAAATGGTGATCCGCCAACGGTAGAAACGGTGCGGAAAAGATTGCGTAGGCCGTTTTATGCGGCGGGGTTTGATGATTTTTATCCGCATGCGCTGAGACATTCTTTCGCGACAGATTTGCAGATGAGGGGTGCTAGCGTAGCGGAGATAAAAGAGATGATAGGGCATGAAAATATCGCTACGACCGAGCGATATCTTCATGGGTTTGAGGGGAGGCTAAAGGAACTGTTTGATAAATATAGATAATTAGCTTCTGCTAGCTTTTTGGTTAGCCTTTTTGCGGGCTTTTGCTTTGGCTACGAAGTAGAAAATGAGCGCAAAGATAGCGAAGATGATGATGAAGAGGAGCCAGATGGGGCAGACGATAACTAGCTTGGAGACTTGAGTAGTGACGCCTTCGAATTCTACGGTGTAGATGACGTTGAAAATGCCGACTGCTGGTGTATCTTCCCAAGCTAGTTCATTATAAAGTGTTCTGTCTGGTAAAATGGTCTTCTCGATAGGGACTTCTTCGTTGGTATAAACTTCTTCGCCGGAAAACAGTGGAAATATTTGCATGGTGTACTTTGCGGTGCCATGTACGTTACCAGTATTTTTTATAGTAGATGAGCCGGTAATATTGCCAGATAGAAGGAACGAAGGAACATCTGCGCTGGTGATTTCGCCATGGCGCTCGGTGGTGCCGGCGATTTCGGCACAAATTATGTGTGCTATACTGTATTTAGCTTGTATATTAATGGATTCTTCGCCAGAATCGTAGTTGTTATTCGAAGTAACTTTAATAGCGGCATACTGCCCACCTGCTGGGGCATTTTCCGGTACGTCTATGGAAAAGTATAATTCTTCGGTATTGTTTGGCGCGATGGTGCCACTGGTCTTATCTAATTTAATCCAATCTACTATCTGATTATAGTCGTTGTTATTCTCATATATTGAATTGTGGTTCTCGTCGACATAATAAGGTGAAACGCTTACGGTATATGCAAAGTTGCCAATATTTGATGCTGGGTTGGTAACTTTAAATGAACTACGGTATGTCTCGCCCGCCGATAAGACTATCTTCTGGTTCATTGGCGATATTGAAAACAGTCCATCGGCATGTATGGTTGACGAATTACTAAAGCTAAGTACTGCCGTCATAAGTCCTGTAAGTATGATCTTGAATAATGTTTTTCTATATTTCATAAAACTCCTTTAGATAATTCACTATTTTATTTTACAGGTGAAGTTTTGATTTTTATAATTTCTATGATATTCAGATAATGTTTTGGGCAGAGTAATTTCATCGTATAGTTCAATCATGAAATACTTTGCGGCTATCGGGGTCAAATCTTTAAAAGTTATATATAGTTCCATGCGTATAGAATCGTTTAATTTTGTGAAATGTACGTTAAATGGATCTGCTCCGAGATTATTCTTTCCGAAACTGATGCCCATATCGGCGTGATTGTGCGCTTCGCTTGCTTCGATTTGTCCTGGGGTGTCGTAGTATAAGGTGTAGGTTAAGGCTATCGTGTCAAGTTCGTCTTTGTAAAAATTTGCAGAGATGCGAAGATTCCGTGCTCTGGCATTGTCGTATCCGAAAAATGGATAGATAGTACTTTGATTTTCGCATATTAATGACTCACCGATGACGTTTTCGGGATTTTGACCGCTTGTTTTTGTTTCCCCTCGCATTAATATTGTCATTATGATTGCGGCAATTATTATTGCTATTATAATAACCGGGGCTAATATTTTCTTGGATTTCATCAATTCTCCTAAATCATAAAAATTGCCGCCCACATAAAGTTGAACGGCAATTTTAAATTGCTCTACTCTTAGATTAGCTATCTAGCTGATCAAGGGTATAGGTGACATGGCCAGTGTAAACACCTGCGGCTTGAGTGTTGTCGATACCTACGCCATAGGTAACTGTATAGTAATCCCCGGCATTAGTGGTAGTCTTTGGAGCGGTTGTTGCGCTACCGGCAATGATTCCGTTAGCATTTGCGGAAGTGGCCCATGATCCATGACTGTTTTTTACTTCGCCACGATTACCGCTAGCAGCTTCTACCATGTAGGACCAACCAGAGGTTGTACTGCTAATAGTGCCTGCGATATCAATTGTATCCGTTGTCGTGGTAGAAGTTAGATTCGCTGCGCCGCTTGTGGTGATCGTGTAGCCTTTTTCATTGTTGCAGAACACCCCTAGAGTTGTAGTGCCAAGGTTTGTCGTGCTGGTGCCGTTAGACATAGTCTTGCTTAAGGTGTCAGAGGCAGCAGCCGTGCCGGTGACGGTAGCTTCGTATGAAGTTTCTCCTGAAGGCATACCTTCCCAAGAGCCATCGCCATTAGCGCGAACTACACCGGCAACATCAATTGCTGGACTAGGGGTTGCATCTTCGTGGCCAAGTGAGCAGACCTTTTCGATTGTAATCTCTAAATTGTCGGTCGTCGAGGTTACATCTGTCGCGAATGCGCCGACTACTGGCATGGCTGCTAAAGCTACTGCGGAAGCGCTAGCTGCAATTAATGATTTTTTCATGTTTTCTCCTTTTTGGATTAATTATATTTGTGTCAATATATGCTTGTCTAAATCGTGATTTTGTATTGCTTGAAACGATTACATTTTTTGTTGAGAAAATTAAAACAACAGGGATAATCTTGTGGAAAAGTCAATATGGCTAAGCTTAAAAAATATTTAAAATTTTCTTGACAACATAATCACGCTTATGTAAAATAAGAAGTGTTAAAGGTCATATATTGACACAAATATAAATTAATTCTGCTTAGCAGAAGGAGAAAAATAATATGAAAAAATTAGCAATCGCAGGTGCTTCACTCGCTCTCGCAGCTATGCCAGTAGTGGGCGTATTCGCAGCTGATGGTAACACTACGACGACTGATACTGTTCAGGTCACGATTGATACAGCTTGCTCTTTGACAGCGACTGGTGCTGGGACTTATAGCACTACTTTGACTAACGGTACTGCTAGCAGTGATCTTGGTTCTACTTCTATCAATATCAAGTGTAATGATGCTGGTGGTTGGATGGTAAATGCTATTGGCGCGAACACATCTACAACCGCAGGTGCTGGCGCTACCGACATGGCTCCAGATGCGGCTGGCAAGACCCCGATTGCTACTGGTACAAGTCTTGATGGCTCCGTATCTAACTGGGCGATGAAGCTTACCGCTAGCGAAGGTGCTTATGCGCCAACCATCGTAACTGGCTATGATCAGTATCATGCTGTTCCTGGCGCAGCTGATACTAAGGTAGTCTCTGGCGTCACTACTGACCAAACAACTGGTTCTACCTTTACCACCAATTACAAGGTAGCTGTAAGTCCTACTCAGCAACAAGGTACTTACACTGGTAAGGTAACCTACACGCTTGTTCACCCAAATGCTTAATTTGAGTTAAAGCGTTTTACAAGATGCAGCTCTCGGTGGGCTGCATCTTGTGTATATAAAATTAAGGAGTTATGATGGCTGAAGATAATAAACCGAAAAAACGTAAAAAAATCTTGATTGGAATTACGATAGTTGCAGCAGTTGTAGCTATCATATCTGTCATCGCTTATTTCTTAACCAATAAACAAGAAACCTATATTTCTACAAATAGCGATAAGGTCAGGATGGAGACAGTTTATTGTGTAACTAGTAATTCGAAGGATGCTTTCTTTGCTCCTACTGCCTCATTAAGTGATACGCATACAATAAAAATGGTTTTTAGGGATGGGTCTTTTTATAGAGCATCGTATTCTTATGAAGGGAGTTTTCAGAATAATCAATCCGCAGTGAATGCTAATGATACTATGCATGCAGATTATAACAAGTATATGGCAAGTTATGGCATAAATGCCGAGAAATTATACCCCACCTTTGTAGTGAGGGATACAAAAGAAAGTATTAACTTATACGTAGAGTATCAAGATTTTTCTGCTGCAATAGCTAAGATTTTCTTTATCGGTGCGGATGAATATTCGAATTTCCATGATATAAACCCAGAAAAAGTTGAACAAATATACAGGAATAAAAGTTTTCAATGTGAGCTAAATAATGAAGGAGAAAAAGAAAATGAAAAGGAATAAACGCAAATCGATTTTAATTGCTTTGATAGCGTTATTTGTATGTGGTTTGAATGTATTAAATGTTTTTGCGGATGGTAAGAATGGAGAAAGTACCATGACTATTTCGCCCATGACACAAAAAATAATTTTGATGCCTGGAGAGACTAAGGAGGTAGTAATAAAAGTTTCTAACCCTTATCTAGCAAAACAAAATTTGGAATACTCGGTAAGTGTGGGCTCATTTAGTCAGTCGGCTGGAGAAGATAGTAGAGATGATTATGATTCTGTGGATACCGGAACAAAGACTGAGTATAACCAAATTATGGATTGGATTACTTTAGGAAAAGATTCTGGCACTGTTGCTCCCAATGAGGTAGATTTAATTTCTTTCACCATAAATGTACCGAATGATGCGCCTGCGGGTGGTCAGTATGCGACAATTTTAGTAACCGATGAAACGGATTATATGGGCGATAGCGATGGAGATGTTTCTATTGAGAGCAAGATGCAAATAGGCTCAATTATTTATGCGGAAGTAACTGGAGCGACACGCGAAGAGGGGAAAATTCTTGAAAATAATATCCCTTCGTTTTTATTAAATAACCAATTAGAAGCAACTTCTATGGTTCGAAATGATGGCAATGTACACACCGATGCATCATATATATTGCAAGTATGGCCAATGATCGGAGATGAGGAAATTTGTACAAACGAGGAAGAGCCAGATTTAAGTTTGATTTTGCCAGAAACTGAGCGTTTTCATGCACAAACCTGTAATCTTCCTATTGCCGGTATATTTCGCGTCAAGCAAACTGTGAAAATTTTCGGCGAGGAATCTGTTGTGGAAAAAATGGTGATTGTGTGTCCGATCTGGTTGATATTTATAATATTGTTTATAATATTTGCCTTGATATTCTACTTTGTAGCAAAAGCGAAAGCTAGAAAAAAGGTGGCGAAAAAGGCTGAAAAGACCGTTTAAGGTAGCAACGTATAATAAATATATATAAATATCGCCCTCTATCAGGGCGATATTTGATGAGCTATTTATTTGGCTAGAACTCTCTCGGTGTAGGCTTCTTTGGCGGGAGTTACTACTATAGTTTCTGCCCAAGCTTCTTTAGCAGGTACATCTACTACTGTTTCATCCCAAGCTGCAGAGATAAGGTAGGTTTCGGGGATATATTCATACCATGGGCCGCCACTGTACCATACGCCACCGTGATAGCTACAAGTGCCACGCCCGGCGGAGCCAGAGTATTCGCCATCACGGCAACGTGAAAGAGCACAGGTACCACTTTTGTAGCTAATAGTGGTTTTAACACAAACTGCTACTTGGCGGGTGTCGTATTGTGCTGGATGGTGTACAATATGTGTTTTGGCTGGCTCTGCAGGATGATTAACCGTTTTAGTGACTTCTGGCTCAGCTTCGTGAAAAATATAAGTAGAATATCTGTTCCCGTCTTCATCTTGGCAGGTGTCGGTAATAGTGACGCCATCGCAAGTCCTTTGCCATTTGGCGTCTTCTATACCTTTACTAATATTGGTAGATATTATCCCTATAGTACAAAATGAGCCGAGGATAGATAGTGTAATTAGTATTTTCTTAAAAAATTTCCCCATATAATAAAACCTTTGTATTTCTATTGTATCATATTTTGCTAAAAAAGTCAATATTAACAGGGGTGAAATGAGTTAATGATTGTGAGATAGAAAGAAATGTGGGAAAATGTAAAAATTGTGCGAAAAAAGTGTTGACATAGGGCAAATAGTGCGATATAATGGGGAAAGTTAAGCAAGTCGTTATTTACGACCTCTACAAAAAGGAAAAGGAAAGCGAGGAAATCTTTTGAGGTCGCTTGTACGGCTTCAGAATATATCTTTAAGACTCTCCGGTTTTAACAATTAGATAATTAACGATGAAAAGATTTTAAAGACGGAACGAGTAATTGAATCAAACTTCGATTGCTAGTTAAGTCAATGCATAAAAAGGTAATTAAGGGCACTGATAGTGGATGCCTTGACA
>CAMKRV010000005.1 GCA_946415265.1 uncultured Candidatus Saccharibacteria bacterium
TAGTAGTGCCACTACTATAAACTTCCAGAATAATGGACCCATTTCTGGTTGGCAGGATAGCACTACTGCGCCATACACTGCTAGTAAGATAGATAGTACAGAAACAGGCCATAATTCACTAGGTAATTACTATAACTGGACTACAGCTATAGCTTCTAATAACTCTTCTTCATTAACACAAGATACATTAAGCAATATATCTAAGAATCCTCAGAACTCTATCTGTCCTAAAGGATGGAGATTACCTACTATATCTAGTGAGTCCGAAACAATAGCTGGTTCTACTAATGAGTTTGGGAGGTTAAACTTTTTATATAACAATGGTTCGACCGGCTCTGGTACTAAATTAACAGAATCCCCTTTATGGTTTATGCAGTCCGGCGTGGTAGATGGATCTTTATTAAACTACTTAGCCACTGCCGGGTATTACTGGTCTAGCACCATTAAAGATCGTAACGTATCGTATAATATGGACTTTAGTCAAAGCTACTTTAGTCAGGCCCAAACTAGGTGGCGAAACACCGGCAGGTCTCTTCGCTGCGTCGCTCGCTAGCCTTCTTCCCTAATCCCCCAAAAAATGATATAATATATCCTATGAGAATTTTAGTAGATGCATTAAAAGATTTCCTAGGTAAAACTGTAACTGTAGAAGGTTGGGTCAATTCCCGCCGCGACCACGGTGGCCTCATTTTCATAGATTTGCGCGATCACACCGGTATTATTCAGTTAGTTATTACTCCAGAAACCAAAGATGCATTTGCTCTTGCCGAAACCATCCGTGACGAATTTGTCTTAAAAGCTACTGGTACCATGCGCGAGCGCGAGCCAGATTTGATAAACCCCAACATCCCTACCGGCAAAATTGAGTTAGTAGTAGAAGATTTGGAATTATTAAACAAATCTGAGCCTTTGCCAGTCAACACTCACGACGACGGCGAAAAATCTTCCGAAGAAATGCGCCTCAAATACCGCTATCTAGACCTTCGTCGCCCAAGTATGCAAAATCTCTTAAAGCGTCGCTCCGAATATTACCGTTTCTTACGTAATTATATGTACGACCACGATTTTACCGAAATCACCACACCAATCCTTGCCAACTCTTCTCCCGAAGGCGCGCGTGATTTCCTCGTGCCTTCTCGCTTGCACCCTGGTAAGTTCTACGCTTTACCACAAGCCCCACAGCAATTCAAACAATTATTAATGGTAGGCGGCGTAGACAAATACTTCCAAATCGCCCCATGCTTCCGCGATGAAGACCCTCGTGCCGATAGATTATACGGCGACTTCTACCAGCTAGATATGGAAATGGCCTTTGTGGAAGATGGCGAAACTGTCCGCAGGGAAATAGAGCCGCTCTATATTTCCCTTGCTACCGATTTTGCTAATAAAAAACTTGTCATAAATTCCGAACCCGCCAAAGCCTACATTCCAGAAGGTAGCGGAGTACCACGCTTGCCTTACGAATTCGCTATGGAAACTTATGGCGTAGACAAGCCAGACCTCCGCTACGGTATGGAACTAGTAGATTTAACCGATGTGTTCAAAAACACTGAATTTAAAGTTTTCAAAACCGAATGTGTGAAAGCTATTTGTGTAAAAAATGGTGCTTCACTCACTCGCCGCGAAATAGACGAATTTACCGACCAGGCTCGTAAGCTCGGTGCCGGTGGCTTAGCCTATATATTATATGTAGACGGCGAAGCCAAATCCCCTATTGCCAAATTCTTAACTGTCGAAGAGCTAAATGCCATTAAAGAAAAAACCGGCGCACAAGAAGGCGATGCCGTGTTCTTCGGTGCAGACGACAGAAAGAAAGTCAACAAAATCCTTGGTCAACTTCGCATCTCTTTTGCCGACCATTTCAAACTTAAAAATCCAGATGAAATCGCTTACTGCTGGGTGATGGATTTTCCATTTTACGAGTGGGACGAGACTAACAAAAAATTAGACTTTGGCCACAACCCATTTTCCATGCCAAAAGGCGGCTTAAAAGCTTTAGAAACTGCCAAGACCGATACCGAAAAGCTAGCCATCAAGGCAGACCAATACGATATGGTGATGAACGGCTATGAAGTTTGTTCTGGCGCCGTACGTAATTACAACCCAGAAATCATGTACAAAGTTTTCAATATTCTCGGCTACAACAACGAATATGTCGAAGCTCGTTTTGGCGGTATGCTAAATGCCTTCAAATTTGGCGCCCCGCCACACGCTGGCTGCGCACCTGGCCTAGACCGTATCTTTATGGTACTAGAAGGCGTAGAAAATATTCGTGATATCGTAGCTTTTCCAAAGAACGGCTCCGGCGTAGATCTCATGATGAACTCCCCATCCCCAGTAGACCAAATCCAACTAGACGAAGCTCACCTCGCCATCATCCCCGAAGAAGATTAAAATGCCTCAGACCGACACCAAATCCAACCAAACCAAAGAAAAAATCGCTTCAACCTTTCTCCTACTTCTAAATACCTATCCACTCAACGAAATTTCTATCAAACATATCACCAAAACTTGCGGTATTAATCGCAATACTTTCTATTATCATTTCAACAATATCGCCGACCTCATCGAATATGTTATTAAAAATATCGTTGACGATATCATAGAAAAACATCCACCCAAAATTAATTCCCTAGAAGATTGTTTTGTGGCAGCGGTAACTTTTGCCCGCGAAAACAAACAAGCCATTAATCATATTTATCACTCCACCAATCGCGCTATTTTCGAACGTCATCTTTGGCATATTTGCGAATACTCCGTCAACGCATATCTTAATTCTGTTCCCCCAGAATTATTCCCTGTGCAATCTCCCGCAGAACGCGAAATCATTAAAGATTTTCTCAAATTTGAATGTTTTGGGTTTGCCATAGATTGGATTAACCACGATATGCCAGATGATGTAACCTCCAAAATCACCATTTTGGCATCTTTATTCAAGTCCAACGAGCTCAAACAGCCCTAAAAACACACTAAATTCTTCATTTTTAGGCACGTGCCTAAAAATGTCTATTGATTTCTCTCTGTTTAACAGATACAATCACCATATATAATATATAGGTTTTTATGGGAAAATTCGTTGTAAAATACCGCAAATTCATTTTGCTACTCGCCGTAATTTTAATTATTCCGGCGCTAATTGGCATGTTTAGCACCAAAGTCAATTACGATATGCTTAATTATCTTCCGGACAGTATGGAAACCGTCATCGGCCAAGAAAAACTCATGGAAGAATTTCACAAAGGCGCCTTCTCCATGATTATCACGGAAGGTTTATCTAGCGATGCCGAAGCAAATCTAGAAACTGAACTCAAAAAAGTAGAACATGTCGATACCGTTCTCGGCCTTGGCACTATCGAAAACGCTGGTCTACCTGCCGAATTTTTGCCAGACAACATTTATAATACTTTCTACAAAGGCGACGAATCACTAATTGCTGTATTTTTCGACACCTCTTCTTCTGCCGAAGAAACTATCAATGCTATCAAAGAAATACGCCGTGTAGTAGACGGTAAAGCCTATGTTTCCGGTATGTCGGCTTTCACTACCGACCTTCGCGAACTATCCGGCAACGAAGAGCTATTCTATATCATAATTGCTGTAGCCTTAGCCCTCATCGTAATGTTACTTTTGCTAGACAACTGGCTCGCACCAATCCTGTTTTTAGTAAGTATTGGCGTAATGATTCTTTATAACCTCGGTACCAATATTTTCCTTGGCGAGATATCCTACATTACCAAAGCTTTATCAGCCATTTTGCAACTTGCCGTTACTATGGATTATTCTATTTTCCTTTGGCACTCATACCGCGAACATCTCGCCACCAACAATAACCCAGACCATGCCATGGAGCACGCCATCAAAGCCACACTCAGCTCTGTATTTGGCTCATCTGCCACTACCGTTGCCGGCTTCATCGCGCTATGTTTTATGACCTTTACGCTCGGCATAGATTTAGGTATAGTTATGGCTAAAGGCGTTATCCTCGGCGTTATCGGCAGCGTTACAATTTTACCAGCACTCATTTTAGCCTTCGATAAACCACTTCGTAAATTAGACCACAAATCTATCCTGCCAGATTTTACCAAACTCAGCAGCAAAATCGTTAAAATTTTCCCCGTATTTGTTGTCATATTTGTCGCCATCATTCCGCCATTCCTTTATGGTTATCAAAAAACCAACGACAATGTTTACTATACCATCAGCGATAGTTTACCTAGCGATATGCCTTTTGCTATAGCCAACCAAAAACTCAGCGAAAACTTTGGTTTACAAAATGTCCACATGATTTTATCAGACTCTAATCTAAGCACCGATTCCGCTCTCAATATGACAAATGATCTCAAAAATATCGCCGGCGTAAAATCTGTTCTCAACTTAGAAAGCGTCATTGGCGACCAAATTCCCGCCGAAATCTTACCAACCGAAATTCTCGATATTCTAAAAAGTGAGAATTACGAACTAACCCTCGTTATTTCCGAATACAAAACCGCAACGCCAGAAATCGCCGAACAAATCAACAGCATCAATCAAGTCATCAAAAAACACGATGCCTCAGCCCTCTTAGTTGGCGAATCCAGCCTAACCCAAGACATGATTAATCTCACTTCCGTAGATTTTCAAGTAGTAAATACTATTTCTATCGTTGCCATCTTTATCATTATCGCCATTGTTACAAAAAGCATTTCCCTGCCATTTATTCTCATTGCTGTTATAGAGTCCGCAATTTTCATCAACCTCGGCCTATGCCATTTTACCGGCACGCAGCTTTCTTTCATCACACCAATTTGTATTAGCACCATCCAGCTAGGCGCCACAGTAGATTACGCCATTCTTATGACTACCCGCTACAATCGCGAACGTATATCCGGCCTAAGTAAGCGTGATGCCGCCAAAATCTCTATCAAAACTTCCCTACCCTCTATTATTGTTTCCGGCGCCGTCCTCTTTGCCGCCACCATTGGCGTAGCTATTTATTCACAAGCCGATATGATTTCCTCAATGTGTATGCTTATGGCTCGTGGTGCCATCATCAGTATCTTTGTTGTCCCAACCTTCCTACCATCATTACTTATTCTCGCCGATCCATTCATTATTCGCACTACCCTAGGTATGAAAAAATTAACGAAAGGGACCAATTCATGAAAAAACCTTTAATCTTCGCATCAACTTTAATCGCTACTTTATTCTTAAGCAGCGCTGCTACTTTGGCAATTAATAATACTACACCAAATAATACAAACAACACACCCCAAAATCTTGTTGCCATAAATTCCAATCTCACCACCGATAATATTAATAAATTATCCACTAAAGATGCCAACATTTATGCCATTACAGACACTACCGGCACCGTTAACAAAACTTTTATCGGCAACACTATCGCAAATGAAGAAACTTTACCAGTAGAAATGCAAATTCGGTATTATTTAGACGGTACAGAAATTTCCGCTTCAGAACTAGCCGGCAAATCTGGCCACATTAAAATCACATATAATTTTTCCGCTACTTCCACTTATCAAAACAAGCTCGTACCATTTCTTACGGTCACTGGCCTAAATCTTGATAGCACTAAATTTAGTAATATCAAAATAGACAACGGCAAAATCATTTCCGAAAGTGACAGCATCACTCTAGTTGGCTACACTTTTGCCGGTCTTAGCCAAGATTTAAATGCTGATTTCTTGCCTTCTAGCTTCACCATAGAAGCTGATACTACCAATTTCGAACTCGGCACAGTTTACAGTTTTGCCACTAACGAATTATTCGCCGAGTTAGATACTTCCAAACTCACTTCCGTAGATGGCATCATCAATTCTATCAATGACCTTTCTAATGGCCTAGATCAAATCATTGCTGGCTCCAACGATCTAACAAATGGTATAGACACCCTCGCCGCCGGCATTTCCAAACTCCAACTTGGTGCTAACAATTTAGAATCTGGCGCCAACAATTTAGCCACCGGTATCACCAGACTTTCTAATGGTCTTAATTCTGTCGTAGCTTTTGATAACGAAATACTCGCCAAAGCTTACGGCGTAGTAGATCAAGTTACCGCCACCACCGAAAACTTAATTGCAAAGTACGACCTAGATCCAGCTTTAGTCGCCGAGATCACAGCGCCCATCGTAGAATATTACAACAAAATCAATACCGCCGTCACCACTTACGCTGGCAATATCGAAGCTCTCGCTAATGGCGCTAGTGAATTATCTGTCGGCGCTAATAACTTGGCGGCTGGTACCACCGAACTTAAAAACGGCATTAACTCGCTTTCCGCCGGGGCCGCCCAACTTTCCGCCGGTAGCCACACTTTAAATCAAGGCTTAAATACTTTCAAAACTTCCGGTATAGATAAATTGGTAAACTTTGCTAATCAAGATGCCGCAAACTTCGTCTATAATTTCCGTCAAACAGTCAGCGCCGCCAAAAGCTACACCGCCCACACCAAGTTCATTTTCAAAACTCCAAGTATCAAATAATTATTTCTTCCAAAACTTTGGTTTTACTATCGAAAAGTTAATCGCATTCTTTTGAAATGACGTCACTGCTAATCTAATCACAATCGCAGCCGATACCGCCACCACCAAAATCCCCACACAGAGTTCCGCAACAGATATCGTACCAAATCCACTTCTCAACATCAACGCGATCGGTGCCGAAAACGGGAAATAAGTCATAATCTGCACTGCCATATTTGGCTCCGCCACCATAAACATTTGCATGAAATACAAGGGAAACACCATCGCAATGATCGCCGGTCCAATAAAAGACGATGCATCCTTCGCCGTAGATACTAGCGACCCCACAAACGTACAAGTCCCTGCATAAAATATTACCGACACCATAAATAGCAGTAAACTCAGTATTATTGTCACTGGGTCAAATTCTATCGTAGACATCATCATGCCAATCATTGGGTTGTCACGATTAATAAAGGCCAAAATCAGCACCGGCACCACTAGCGCCAAAATCTGTACCACACCTAGCACTAAAAGTGCAATAATTTTCCCTACAATTAAATGTTTAGAAGACACCGAAGTCAAAATTAGTTCACTAATTCTATTTTCCTTTTCCTCTACCACATTTAACAAAAATCTATTGCCACATAGTGCTATAAACATAAAGAATACTATACCGAACGCAAACGGAATTATCGCTTTACCCAATGGATTTGCCGCCTCACCATTTTTATCCATTTTGTTATCTACGATTTCATAGCCACCAGTTAATGCCAATCCATCTAGCACACTTACTCGCTCCGTCGCATTCTGTAGCAATATCCCCTTCAAAATATTTCCATCATTATTAAAAATATCTAGCCCTTCAGAAATATGATAAAACTCCGCCTTCTTGCTCTCCGCAAAATCCGCAGGGATATAAAAATACAAATCTACTTCCCCATTTTTTACCATTTCTTTGCCTGTTTCTTTATCGCCGTCTATCACATATGGCGCATCGCTTGGCAAAATTCCCGCCGCGTCCGTAATCGCTATTTTAGTATTTTCGTCTATCGTAGGATTTTGTTCTACACTTTGCGAAGAAATAAAACTAATCAAATATATTCCGCCAATCAACAAGGGAATTAAAAGCGTCGCCGCCCAAAAAGCCGGCTTTTTTAATTGCCGCATTATTTCAAATCTTGCTACTTTTAATGTCGCACTACGCATTTTCGTTCTCCCCATAGATATCTATAAAAATTTGATCCAAAGATTTATTCTTAAATTCTTTTTTAATTTTACTAATCTCCCCATATGCTCTCGCCGCGCCATCTTTTAGTAAAAGCGCCCTATCGCAAAGTTTTTCCACCTCATCCATATAATGCGTAATCATAATTATCGCACAACCTTTTTTATGTTGCTCATCAATAATTTCCATTAAGAGTCGCCGGTTCATTGGATCGAACCCCTTAGTCGGCTCGTCCAAAATCAAAAGCTTCGGATTATTCATAATGGTAATCCCTAGCTGGATTTTCTGCTGCTGCCCACCGGATAATTTTTCTACTCGCTCTTTGGCCTTATCTTCCAACCCTACTCGCTTCAAGTACTTCATACTCCACTCATACGGATTTTCTACGCCTTTTAACTCACCAAAATACACCATTGTATCTATCACATTTTCTTTGCGATATAGCCCCCTTTCTTCCGGCAAATATCCCACTATCACTTCCGCATCTTCTGGGTCATATTTTTTACCATCGATCAAAAGCTCGCCGCTCGTAGGAGTATATAATCCTAAAAGCGCCCTAATGGTAGTAGTTTTCCCCGAACCATTTGCCCCCAGTAGGCCAAATATTTCACCCTTCCTTACTTCAAAACTTAGATCTTTAACAATAGTTTTATCGCCAAACATCATCTTGAAGTTTTTTACTTCAACAATATTCTTCATATTTTCATTATACAACAAAAAATGGCGAGGCCGGCTGGAATCGAACCAGCATTGTATCCTTAGAGGGGATATGTCCTATCCGTTGAACGACGGCCCCAAATGAGAAAATATACCAAAACTTGTTTTGAGTATATTTCCGAATGCCGGGAGTCAACGACTTTTAGTCGACGGCCCCGTCAATTCTCTATATATTATACCTTATTCTTCTGGTTTTCTCAACTTATAATAGATAGATGGTGCGAATCTCACACCAGCCAAAAGTTGCTGTGCCGAATCTTCCATTTTTACCAAATTCTTAGTACCAAAAACTTTCTTCAAACCTTTACTGCGGAAGTTGGATACAGATAATACTTTCTCGCGTTTAAATCCAACTTTATCAAAAATCTCTTCTACATACTTTGGATGATAATTATAAAATCCGTCTTTAGAAATTTCTTTATAGTTTGCTACTTTCTTATCAAATGGATTCACTCTGCTTCGTCCAGTCACATACCGTGCCATTTTTGGCAAAGTCCGCTTGTTGGCTACTTCTATCACCGCTACGCCACCTGGCTTCAATACGCGATATAATTCAGAGATCGCTTTATCCATATTTTTCAAATGGTGAGTTACTCGCACCATCAACAATCCATCTAATTCGTTATCTTTAAATGGCAGTTCATAAATATCACCGGCTTTGGTTTCTATTTTGTCACCATAAATTTCTTTTGCTTGCGCAAGTTCTGTTTTAGAATAATCAAAAATATAAACTTTACGTGCCCGCTTCAAATATTCATTTGCCAGCCTACCATAACCCCCGCCAATATCAGCAAATTTCTCCATCCGCTTCGGCAGTAATTTCCGTATCGCCATACGGTCTGCTTGGTCTTCGTACTCGCGGTCCGCATCTTCCCAAAAGATTTTTTTATAGTCATAACCATTATAGTCAGAAATAACTTTTTCACTCATACGTTCCATTATACCATACCATTACCATCTACTATTTAATTCCAACGGAATTAAATAGACATCATCAAAATTTGAAATGGAATTGACTTCCATTTCAAATTTCTTGCTAGCCTCTTTTGCTGGCCTTTTCTACCTCCGGAGAAAAGGCCAAAGACTTATATCACACGCGAAACCTCTTCTAAAGTAGTTTCGCCACGAAGTACCGCCAACACACCCTTCTGCTCCAAAGTCAACATTCCGTTCCTGCGTGCCGTTTCTTCTATCGCTTTCGTATTAATATCCGTTACATCTCCCCGAATAAACGCTTGGATATCATCGTTCACCACCAGCTGCTCCATTATTACCGTACGGCCTTTGTACCCAAACGGATCCTCTTCCGTAGTTACCGGATCATAAAGTAACGGATTTTCCATATCAAAATCGGATAATATATCCGCGCTCACGCCTTTCATCACTTCGCGAATATAATCACGTTCCGCTTCCGTTGCCGGCCGTGCTTTCTTTGCATCAGAAAGCTTCCTTACCAGCCTCTGTGCCACAATCAGCCGTATAGAACTTGCAAATATCGGGTTCACACCAATCAAATCTATCATCCTAGAAAATGCCGCACTCGTAGAGTTTGCGTGGAAAGACGAAAGCACCAAATGCCCCGTAATAGATGCTTGTATTGCCGTCTTTGCCGTATCCGCATCGCGAATTTCCCCCACCATCACTACATCCGGATCCAAACGTAGCACCGAGCGTAATCCCTCTGCAAACGATCCACCCGCATTAGTATTAATCGGAATCTGCGAAATTCCCGTAATCCCATATTCGATCGGATCCTCCAAAGTAATAATTTTCTTATCCGAAGTATTCAAAGCGTTCAACATAGAATATAACGTAGTAGATTTACCAGAACCAGTCGGACCTACCATCAGCACTAGCCCGCGCGGATGCGAAATCACTTCATCTATCTCCGCCCGTTCTTCACGCGATAGTCCCAACAAATCCAAATTAAGCAGCGATTCATCAAAATTAAACAACCTTAGCACCGCATCTTGCCCATACATTGTCGGAATAGTTTCCACGCGAATATTAAGTAAATGCGTCGCCCCATCACGATGGATTTCTTTCTGCATATGCCCAGATTGTGGCTTATTGGCCGCCGTAGATATATTAGATCTAGACGAAAGCTCACCCATAAATATCCGATATCTATCCCTATCGATATTCGCCACCGGATGCAAAAGCCCATCTACACGCATACGAATACGAATTTCGTCACGCATATTTTCAATATGAATATCTGACGCCCCCAACTTATCTGCTTGATCTAGCAAAAAGTCAAATACCTTTTCCGTAGATACAGTACTTAGCGTTTTAGATACGCTAGCAATTGTTTCGCTATCACCCTCACCCGCAATTTTAATATCATCATATTGTATTACCTTTGGCGGGTCATAGCGCAACATAAATACCTTATATGCGGAATTAGAAATCAAGAAAAAATCTACCCGCTCGCCTTCATTGGTGTATTCGTTACGCATTTTTTCTATCAATGTTCGTGGCGTCTGACTAGTCACCATAAATTGATAATGCTCTTCACCACCACCTCGCTGCAGTGGAATAATAAAATCTTTGTGCATTTCTTGCACATCCAAAAGATCTAGCACTAGTGGTATTTCATTTTCAAATTCTCTAGTATCTAAATATGGCAAACCCAATATTCTAGCACGTCCGGCAGTCGCTTGCTCTTCATTTTCCCGTCGTTTCAGCTGAATATCATTTTCATCCATATTATTATTATACCATAAACATTTTCAAGCCAACAAAAAAGAGCCTAAGTAAAATAGGCTCTTTAGCGACCATTTTTCAAGCGTGGGTGCTTGCGTTTATCGCTATGTTTGTGATTGTTGTTACGATTTTGTTTAGAAACAACTTTCATTTTAAATTTTCTTGCCATATTTACATTATAACACATTTTCTTCAAATTACGAATATTCACAAATAGTTTTAGCATGATATAATTAAAATGCAACATTCTAATTTAAAAGAACCAGAGGTTTTTATTAGCCTATGGGATATATGCACAATATAATTGGCATCGTAAGGTTTCCAATTTGCGCATACTATGGGTTATATAACTTTGGTTCACAAATTAGGATGTTGCACCCCTTGCGGTGCCATTTTTGTTAATCCCCATTAATATAGTGGCACCACATGGGGGAGTAGTAGTAATCATATATAAGTGAGGTAAAAGATGGGCCACAAAGTAAAACAATCATTAATGAGTAGTAGAATAGATTTCTTCTACTATGCTTTCCGTAATGTATTGTTAGTTTCTGTTCCTCTTCTCGTTATCTCTACCTTTATCCTTGGCTTCAGTGTTTCTCATAGCTCTGCTACAAACTCTGGTTCTGGCTCAGACAATCTCACTATTACTATCTCTTCTGCTTGTACATTAAGTAGTGTGGTAGATAGTGAACATAGTACTAATACTAATGTGGGTACTTATACCAGTGATATAGGTAAAACTACCATTACCACACTATGTAATGATGGTAATGGGTATAGTGTATATGCAATAGGATATAGTAATAATGAAGAAGGTAATAATAAATTAATCAATTCTGAAAGACCTGAGTATAGTATAGATACAGGATTGAATGCTAGTGGTCTTACATCTGCTTGGGCCATGAAACTGAATAATATACCAGACGATCCTTCTCCTACTCCACCTACTATAGAAAGTGATTACAATAATATTTATGGTATAGTACCACCATATTGGACTAAGGTAGCTAGTAGAGCTTCTGGTACTACAGATATGGCACAAGGGTCTAGTTTTACTACTACTTATGCAGTATATGCTAGTTCTTCCCAGTATGCAGGTACTTATCAGGGGCAGGTGAAGTATTTGCTGACGCACCCTAGTTCAGATGTAAAACATTTCTTTATGCAGGATATTGCTAACTGGGCTAATGAACAAATACCCAACATAGGAGATACTATACGGGCCGTAGATCAAAGAGATTATAAAGGCTATTATGTTACCAGGCTAGCAGACGGGCATATCTGGATGACACAAAACTTAGATTTTGACATAGCAGCCAATACTGTGTTTAACTCCCAAACTACAGACTTAAATGTAGCTTATGATTCTAGTACTGGACAATATGCAGAATATAGTGATGGATATACTGAAAATAATGGTACCATTTACTGGGAGCCAGCTAGCACAGCTACTACTATAGACTTTACTGGCACTACTGTTACTGATTGGCAGAATAGTAATACTGCACCATATACTGCTAATAAGACAGACGATACTGGTACAGGACATAATTCACTAGGTAATTACTATAACTGGAGTGCAGCCATAGCTTCTAATGACTCTTCTTCATTAACACAAAATACAGTAAGTGATATATCTAAGAATCCTAAGAACTCTATTTGTCCTAAAGGTTGGAGGTTGCCTACTACATCTAATCAATCCGGAGCATTATCTGGCTCTACTAATGAATTTGCGAGGTTGAATTATTTGTACAATAACAATAAGACTACCACAGATGCAGGGATAATCGCATCCCCATTGTACTTTAATAATTCGGGGATCGTCCTCAATAGTACCCTTGCTATGGGCGAGGGCGTATACTGGTCAAGTACAAATAATTCTTCAGGAAGCGCATATTTCTTCGCACATAAACCAGATCAGGTTAAACCAAAAGACGACTGGCATAGATATATCGGTATTTCCATTCGTTGCGTGACTAGAGAGTAAATAACGAACAATCAAACCCTAGGTTTCCCAAATCTCAAAACCACTATAAAAATTTGACATTTTCTTCATTTTTGCCATAATTAAAGTATAAAAAAGAAACTCCTTAGGAAAGTTTCTTTGAAGGGTTTTCTAGTTTGGATTATTTATCCGAACTAGATTTTTTCTTTGGTTTGTCGTCTTTTTTCCCAAAGTTGAAGATAACTAATGCTATTTGCATAGCTCTCCTCTCTGAGACAACTTTAACTACCCTAGAAAAACCGTTTAGTAAGCCTCTCTCCGCCCACGAACCGAGAGCAGTTCGTGGATTTTTGCTCACTAAATCCCAAAGAACAACCCAATTCTATTATTTCATATCTGTTATATTTTTTACAACCCCTGTTATAGCATCATCCACAATCTATAAATCTTATGTTATAATATCCTTATGGCTATTACCGAAATGTTTTTCTGGTGGTATTCTCGCGGGTGGCAAGTATTTATTTCCAAAGCTCGTACTTCCCTCACCAGCATTACAGATTTCTTTTCGATGTCTTCACTTGTTCGCACTCTTTTCAAGCCTTACCGCCAAATCTCCGCCGAAACCGCTTCTAGCTCCGCATCATTAGATCTCAAATTCCACATGTTTTTAGATCGCCTAGTTTCACGTTTTATCGGTTTCTTATCCAGACTCATTTTACTTTTAGCTGGCACACTTATCATCATCGTTGGCGGTATTGCCAGTTTAATTCTTATCATCCTCTGGCCAATCATCCCCATGCTGCCAATCATCGGTATTATTCTAAGCATTGTGGGGCTAGCCATATGAATAGTTCTTTTGACCCCAAAAATCCTCGCGTAAAAAAAGCGTATCAAAAACGCTCGCTAAATAATCCTCCAGTCTTGGCACTCACGCTCGTTATCTTCATCGCTTTGCTTTTTGGCGGTATCGCCCTGCTATATTTCCAAATCGCACTAGGTTGGACATTAATTGGTTTTTCTGCTTTACCAGCCATGCTAGTTTTTTGGATCAAAAACGATTTAAACGAAATCCCCATCGGCAAATCAAGTAGTTTTACCAATCTACTTTCCGAAGATTTGCTTCTACTTTTGTCCCCCAATACCACTCCTGCAGATTTAATCAAAATCCTCCCCAAAACTCGCGGCGGGTCCTTCATCATGGCCAGATTTGGTTTACCAATCTCTTTCTTTCAGCAGGCCCAAGAGTTTCTCCCAGCCACTACCGATCCCATCTATGCCACCGCGCAAGACATTCTAAACTCTACCAATTCCGAAGAAATCACCGGCGCCATCTTGGCCGTAGCACTTGTGCAAAATCTTCCTAATGCCGAGCTCGTTCTCAACCAAATCAAACTCACCACAGCCGATCTTCACCAAGGCATCATTTGGTTCAATTATCTCACCGGTCTAGTAAAAGACGCCAAAAAGCCTGTGCGCTCTGGTGGTATTGGCCGCGATTTTGCTTTTGGCTACACGCCCACACTGCAGCGTTTTGCCATCAATCTTTCCGAACGCTATGCAAATTCTCACATCCAGCTTCAAATGGCCGACCACACTAAAATTATCGGCCAAATCGTAGAAACTTTCACTCATGGCGGTCGCCAAAATGTTGCTCTTGTCGGGGCTTATGGCTCTGGTCGTTCCACTATCGTTAATTCCCTCGCCGAAACCCTCATGGATGCCAACAGCAAGATCCCCAATTCCCTAAAATATCGCCAAATTTTTGCTCTAGATGCACCTAGCCTTATTTCTGCCGCCAAAGACAATAGCGAGCTAGAATACTTAATGATCAACATTTTCAATGAAATCTATTCCGCCAAAAACATTATCCTCTGCCTAGATAACGCCCACCTCTTTTTCGAAGAAGGCCCTGGTTCTGTAGATATTGCCAATTTACTTGTGCCAATTCTAGAAGCTGGCCGCATCCGCATGATCCTCATTATGGACGACCAAAAATTCCTCGAAATTTCCGCCAAAAATCCCGCCTTGGCCAATTCTCTAAATAAAATTGTAGTTACCCCAAGCGGCCGCGAAGAAACCCTCAAAATCCTAATGGACCAAGTCCCATTTTTCGAATATCAAAAAAATGTTATCTACACCTACCAATCTTTATCCGAAGCTTACCGCCTCAGTGAACAATACATTCACGATGTAGAAATGCCCGGCAAAGCCAAACTACTCTTAGAAAGTGCTGCCGTTTATGCAGAAAACGGCCTAGTCACCGCAGAATCCGTTGCCACTGCCGTAGAAAAATCTTATGGCGTCAAGGTCAAAGTTGCCTCCGACACCAAAGACCGCGAAAAATTACTAAACCTAGAACAACTTATCCACGAACGCATGATAGACCAAACGGAAGCCGTCTCTGCTGTTGCCAATGCCTTGCGTCGCGCCGGTGCCGGCGTCAAGCACTCTGGCCGCCCTATTGGTACTTTCCTTTTCCTTGGCCCCACCGGTGTAGGTAAAACCGAACTCGCCAAAACCCTATCCGAAGTCTACTTCAACGGCGAAGACAACATCATCCGCCTAGATATGAACGAATTCGTTTCCGCCAGCGATGTTTCTCGCCTTATCAAAGACGGCGCCGAAGACGGCCTTAGTCTTACTGCCCAAGTTTCCAAGCAGCCATTCTCAGTTATTCTGTTAGACGAAATCGAAAAAGCCCACCCGTCTGTGCTCACCACTCTGCTTCAGGTACTAGACGAAGGCATCCTTCGCGACGAAAAAAACCGCGAAATTAGCTTCCGCGACAGCATTATCATCGCCACCTCCAACGCTGGAGCCAATGAAATTCGCGAAAAAATCACCTCTGGCGCAAAAATCGACGATTTCAAAGAAGAGCTCATTGAAAACCTCATTTCTAGCGGTGAATTCAAACCAGAATTTCTCAACCGTTTTGATGAAATCTGCCTCTTTAAACCTCTATCTAAAGAAGACTTAGTCGGTGTATTAGACTTAATTATCGCTTCCACCAACAAAACTCTCGAACCTCAAAAAATCTCCGTAGTAGTAGATCCCGCTGCTAAACAAATCTTAATAGATAAAGGTTACGATCCCAAAATGGGCGCCCGCCCCATGCGCCGTATTGTCCAAAAAACCGTGGAAAATATCGTCGCCGCCGCCATATTATCCGGCCACGCCACTCCCGGATCCACCCTTCACATCACCCCTAGCGAAATTGAGATAAGTTAAGTTAGAAAAAGCGCCGTCCTAAGACGACGCTTACATGAATTAATCCGACACAGAAAACAACCAATAGGCATCAAAGCCCATCTCGCCATAACTAGGCGTGCAAAACTTCACTGACCAGCCTTGAGCTTCATATACCGACTCGATATCAAGCCAATGATTTGTAAAAAAGTCCTCTTGCGGAACACTCGTCCCGTCCGACTGCATCTTCTCAAGAGCCTTAGCGATAACTTCTTTCTGAGTGATTTTTATGGATGCGCCGTATCGCTTAGCGAGTAAATCATCAATCACCTCGTAGATTTCGTCAGGAACAAACTCTGCAAGGTGACGCCGTTTGGCTTCTTCCGGTGTGATAGGTTTATGTGCCACACTCATATTCTCACCACCTTTCGTTTTATTCTAGATTATGAGCGTCAACTCATATCATATATTATTCTACTGGTTTTGTCAAGGACCTTGGCTCGAATCTATTATTGAATCCGCCGGAGTTAAAATCGTCAAGATTGGTGTTTTCTTCTTGCGAAGTGCTACTATTGGTAGAGCGAGCAAGAAAAAACGCCGAGATTGGCGATTTTAACTTGGCGGAAAGGACAGGATTCGAACCTGCGGACGTTTCCGTCTCTGGTTTTCAAGACCAGTGCCTTCAACCACTCGGCCACCTTTCCACCCACTATTATAACATATTAAGCCACTCAAAATCAATCCCCTACTCTCATTATATCACACTTATGCTAAAATGTCAAATATCTGTATCCAGCACGGTATATACTTTATACCCAGGATACAATTTCTTAATTTTCCTTTGAATTTCTCGCATCTTCGCTACTGCATCTTTTTCTTCAAATGAAAACACCAAATCCAGAGATATCACTTTTTCTTCCTCGTCCACATAAAATCCATGCACTTGCACCACTGTAGAATAATCTTTTACTATAGCTTCTATCTCTTGCTTCATTTTCTTATATTTACCACTTTCGTTCGCTGCATATACACCCAAAGTCAAAATAATGCCGTATTTTTCATAAACCTGCACTTCTATCTGTCGTGAAAGCCGATGAATCTCCCTAGTATGTAGTTCGTCACCCACTTGTATATGCGCACTTGCGATAATCTTATTCGGCCCATAATTATGTAGAGCTAGGTCATACACCCCTTGCACTTCGTCAAACTTCTCAATCGTTTTCTTTACTCTAGCAATTATCTCGTCATCCACTCGCGCACCAATCAAATCATTCACCGCATCGCGCATAATTTCTACCGCCGTCTTAATAATCATCACCGCAATCAATATGCCAATATAACCCTCCAAACTAATATGCCAAATAAAACTAATTATCGCACCCACCAGCACAGATAGCGAAAGTGCCGCATCCGATATCGCATCCACTCCACTCGCCACCAGACTTCCAGAGTTCAGCGACTTTCCTTTATTCTTCACAAACCGCCCAAAGAAAAACTTTACCAGCACCGCCACCGCAATTATCACAAGCGACGCCACCGAGTAATCTGCTTCTTCTGGCGTAATAATCTTTTCAATAGATTCTTTAAATGCCATCACGCCTGCCGCTAGCACAATCACTGCTACCACCGCCGCCGAAAAATACTCTACCCTACCATAGCCAAACGGATGTTTGCGGTCTGGCCTTTTGGTTGCCAGTCTTAGCCCTACTATCGTCACCACGGATGACAATACATCTGTCAAGTTATTTACCGCGTCCAAGATGATAGAAATAGAATTTGCAATCAGCCCCACCACAGCCTTAAAGCCCACCAAAACTAAATTGACCAAAATCCCGTAAATGCTAATTTTGACAATTTCTTTATTGCGTAGCATTTTTACTCTGCGTTCGTGTAAACATTTGTCACGTCGTCGAGATCATCTATCGCACCCAGTAGTTTCTCTAGTTTTTCGGCCGCTTCACCTTCTACTGGCACATAATTATTTGGTACATATTGTAATTCTGCCGAAGTAATCGTTAGTCCTGCATCCGCAAGAGCCGCTCGCACTTTCATTAAGTCCGAAGCCGCCGTATAAATTACGCTGCCTTCATCTTCTTCCGTTACGTCCTCCGCGCCAGCTTCTAGTGCTACCATCATTGCGTCTTCGCCCTTCTCAGAAATTTCAATTACACCCTTCCTGGTAAACTGGAACATCACCGAACCTGGATCCGCCATCCGGCCACCAGATTTATCTAAAGTATGACGCACTTCTGGCATCGTACGGTTTTTGTTGTCCGTAGCTACCTCTATAACTATGCCTACCCCACCTGGGCCATATGCCTCATAAACTTCTTCAATTAGCGCCGCCGCTGATTTATCTGCCGCGCGTGCTATCGCCCGCTCTATATTGGCTTTCGGCATATTTGCGTGCCGCGCCTTTTCTAACACCATCGCGAGTGATGGATTCATTGCCGGGTCAGTACCCTGCCTTGCCGCAATCGCAATCTGATTTCCAATTTTCGTAAAAAGCGCCCCACGCTTGGCATCCACCACCGCTTTTTGTCGCTTCGTTGTCGCCCACTTACTATGTCCAGACATATTTTCTCCAAATCGTTAAAATAATTGATAATTCTCTTCCCTTAATTTTACCATTTTTCGCCTAATAAGTCCAATCACGAGCGGCGCAAATATCACAAGATAAATCCCAAACACCCACTTCTGATACGGCTCTATTTCTATCAAAAAACTTTTCATCCCGCCAAAAAATTCCACCACCATAATATGAAAGTCTAATAATTTTGTCGCCATAAACCCCGCCACTGTCTCCACCAAAGGTACACCCGCCACCACACCAGTCAAAAACACTAGCCCCATCGCATATGGCAAAGTCGGTAAAATTAATAAATTCGCAACTACCGAAATTAAAGACACCATACCGTAATAATACAAAATTATCGGCAACGTCATTAGTGTCGCCGCTAGCGTAGTAATTACCACCTCCGCCACAAACCCCGGCTTTTTCTCACCATAAAAAAATTTTGTCAGTCGTGGCCCCAATATCATAATCCCCGCAAAACTCGCAAAAGATAATAGCCACCCCAAATTAATAATAAACATCGGGTTCACTAACAATGTCCCCGCTGCCACTATCAAGATTATCCGCCACGGTGCAAATTTCCGCCCCACATACCAGGCAAATAGCGTTAATATCGTCATCACCCCAGCCCGCATAATAGACGGTGTCCACCCTACCATCGCCATAAAAAACACCACGAATATCACAGAAAATAGTAACCCCGCAAACCGCGATAACTTTCCAAAAATCTTTCTCGCAATCTCTATCAAAATTGATAAATGCGCTCCGCTCGCCACTACTATATGTACCAGCCCTACCGTCCGCAAGTTTTCATCTAAATCATCCGGTAGCCCCGCTTTCATGCCTAGTAGATACGATAGCCCCAATTTTACTTGCGGCTCTGGTACCAGCCTTGCCACTCGCTCCGCAAACCAATTCCTTATGCCCAGTACCCAGTCACCCGGATCTGGTTTTATAATCTTTTCTATGCTTGGCTTATACATATACCCCGCGTACGTACCAAATCCCTCTGTCAGCTTGCCCTTTAGTACCACATTGTCGCCCCGCGCCAAATCCTCATTTCTATATTCCGATACATACAAATTCCCACTCACCGCCACACCCTCCTCGCCAAATTTCAAATCTGTCAATTTTATTTTTGTACCACCTTCATCCGTTTCCGGATCCCCATCTATCCTTCCACTCACCATCATTGTTTGATTATGAAACTGCCGAATATAATCTTCCCCATTTAATTCTTGTGAGCTTCGGTAAAACGCCAAAATCATCCCCGCCACCACCGCCGCTATTAACCAAAAAGTCTTCGGCCAAAAATATCCTATCACCATTATCCCCACTGCCACCCATATCCAAAGTTGCACCACAAAAAAGCTAATCCTAAACACCAGCGCTAGTACCGTACCCATCACCACACCCACGCACATCGCCACCACCAGCCACGATTGGTGTATGTTCTTCGTGCAAAATCTTAGCATACGCTTTACCTACCACACCCCTAGTGTAATTTCAACCCCCACCCACACGCTTACGCTTAACCTCACGCCGCCTACGCTTTTTTGGTATCTTAAATTATGGTATAATTTATTCACGCACCCGTAGCTCAGCTGGATAGAGCGTCAGTTTCCGGAACTGAAGGTCACACGTTCGAATCGTGCCGGGTGTACCAAAAACCAAAAATATAACTTGTTGTATTTTTAAGTTTTGGATACCGCCCGACTAGAGCCCTCATCGTACCGGGTATGCCACACAAGCACTCGTAGCTCAGCTGGATAGAGCGTTTGGCTTCGAACCAAAAGGTCGCACGTTCGAATCGTGTCGAGTGTACCAAATATCACATTCGTTGGTTCGCACCGAGCGCAGCGAGGTTCTTCATCCCTCCAAGTGTACCAAATATTTCGTAAACTCATTATATTCCTTTGCCTTTCATATACTATAATAAAAAAGTTTTAGCAAATGAAGAAAAAACATACCAAAAAGCTAGATTACGACAAAACCATCAAAAAAGTAGAAAGCATCTCAAACAAAGTTGACGTAATCATGCGCAATAGATTAATCATCGCTTTCTTTCTTATAGTAGATGGCATTACCTTCATGCTAAATCCAGAAACCACCCTGCCAGAAATGGCCAGAAATATCATCTTAATTATCCTCTTGGCTGCCGCCTCAATACTCATCACAAATCTTGCCGCCAAAACCAAAGACAAGAAAACAATCGCCATATCCCTAGCCATCATCGCGGCAGGCATATTTTTCTACTTCTATCCAGATCTTATCGCCGCCTACATGCAACTCCTATTATCCCTGTTCATCATATACGACGGCATCACCAACATAGCAAACATTCTCCATCTAAACGACAAATTATCAAAATACACCAAGGCCATCTCAAGAAAATACAATAATCTCATCCACCGCAAAGTAAAAGACGAGAAAAAGAAACAACAACAACAAGAAAAATTCAAAGACATCGACAACAATATCAACGAGAATCTGGAACAACAAAAAGAAAAGCTCATCACCCCACTCCAGAATATGGTAAATAAAGCCAACAAATCTTCAGCTCTATACATCATTGCAAACATAACATCCATTACTTTCGGGATAATACTCCTTGTCTACCCAGATGTTTCCATGATGATATGGGGCCTCATATTCTTATATACAGGCCTATCCAACTTCTTTATTGCCGCCAAAACAATAGATCTCGTAACAAAAATCAAGCAAAAGAAATTCAAAGAAATCCTATTTAATACCGATAGCAAACAAGATCACAAATAAATCAAATGACATTACGCACCGGTTTTCCCGCCACGCCTCCCCTCTTCGGGGTATACCAAATTACAAATCTATGATATAATATGTACAAGTGGTACCGTAGCTCAGCTGGTTAGAGCGTGGGACTCATAAGCCCAAGGTCACTGGTTCAAGCCCAGTCGGTACTACCAGATTACGAATAAAAAGAATAAGCTTACTTATTCTTTTTTGAATAATCGCAGTAGCACCAAGCTTTAAACGCATAACGCTCAAAACTCTACTACCACAACCATAACCTTGACAATTTAGCATAAGTATGATACAATACAATTACTGGTAAACTCCCGCTTGGTTTCTGGTGGCTCTTGCCACTTTTTTGTTGCTTATAAAATGGCATTTATGGTACAATAAAAATGCAACAATTAAATTTATTTATCGCAATGCGCCAATATTTTTATATTGAGTATGTCAACAAAACGATAAACGGCACCGTAAGGAAATCCGACGTTTTGTTGGCCTATGCTAATAAATAAGTTTGATTGTTGCACCCTTGCGGTGCCATTTTTGTTAATCCCCATTAATATAGTGGCACCACATGGGGGAGTTAGTAAAGCTAATTATAAGTGAGGTAAAAGATGGGCCACAAAGTAAAACAATCCTTAATGAGTAGTAGAATAGATTTCTTCTACTATGCTTTCCGTAATATATTGTTAGTTTCTGTTCCTCTTCTTGTGGTTTGTACTCTTATTCTTGGCCTTAGTGTTTCTCGCTCATCTGCGCGTATATCATCTAGTGATAATTTAGCTATTTCTGTTCCTAGTTCTTGTACTTTATCTAGTTCTGTAGATGAAGTTCATAGTGCTAGTATTATCAATGGTACTTATAGATCTAATATAGGAACCACTACACTATCTACCTTTTGTAATGATAAGAATGGTTATAGTGTTTATGCTATTGGTGATAGTTTTAATAGTGAAGGTAATAATACATTAGTTGGTAGTAATGGCAGTAATATAAGTAGTGGCACAGCTACTTCAGGTGATACTTCTAACTGGGCTATGAAACTAGCTTTAAAAGCAGGTGATACTTCTACTACTCCACCTACTATCATTTCTCCATTCACTAATTATTCTACAGTACCTACTACTTGGACTAAAGTAGCTACTATACCATCTGGTACTACAGACATGGAAAAAGGATCATCCTTTACTACTACTTATACTACATATATCTCTCCTACTCAAGCTGCAGGTACATACTTAGGGCAAGTCAAGTATCTACTTACTCATCCTTCAGCAGCAACTCCTACCAGTGCCTATATTATGCAGGAAGTAGCAAATTGGGAAGATGATTTATCTAGTCCTGGTGACAGTGTACAAGCTATAGATATTAGAGACGGCAAAGCATATTGGGTTACCAGGTTGGCAGATGGGCATATTTGGATGACACAGAACTTGGATTTTGATATAGACACCGCCAAAACTTATACTCATAACGATACGGACCTAGGCTGGGATCCAAATAGTTTTGATAGTAATGCTACATGGAAACCAGATACCACTAATGGTAAATATAACCTACCAGTAAACGGTACTTCTGTTCCTGATTGGTCTAATCAAAATAACTATCCATATTCTGCAGATCCAGGTGATGTATATTACTATACGTCTAATTCTGAAGCAAATGATATAAAATACAATTCACTATCTGAGTGTATAGCAGCAAATCATACAGAAAAAGATTGTAAACGTTATCATGCTGGTAATTACTATAACTGGACTGCTGCTATAGCATCTAATAATTCTAGTAGTCTTACTACGCAGTACACTAATGCTCCTAACTCTATCTGCCCAGCTGGCTGGCGATTGCCTATAGCTACTAATGCTGACCAATCCATTTATGAGTTTGGAGAAATGCTATATAGGCAAGGAATAATAGGGAGTTCAGTGGATTATAAGTATACTACTAATGGGTTTAATAATATTCGTAAGGCTCCTTTATACTTAACTCGAGGGGGTTTTATAGATGGTAGTTCAATTATAAATAGTGGTTCCTATGGATCTTTACATGCAAGAACGACATATAATAATTCTGATTCTTATGGACTTATTTATGTCAAAACCGTCATCAGCATGCATAATTCATGGGATTTCTCTAAATCTTATGGAAAATTTATTCGCTGCCTGGCACAGTAACGTCCACCTGACAACCGAAACCTAAGTTCCCTAAATCTCAAAACCAACTTTTTGTTTGCATAAAGCAAGCCCGAGAAAATTTTTCTAAATTTTAGAAAAATCGACGAGCGAACCCTCATCCGGCGTGAGACGAGCGATTTTTCGTTAAAAAATTTAGAAAAATTCTTCCCGGCGCGCAGTGTAGGCGCAAACAAGAAGTTGGTTTTGAGATTACCGGATTTTTGTATGCAACGAAACCGCTATAAAATATAGTTTAGAAGCTTATTGTAAAAACAAGCTCTGAAAGGGTTAGATTTGAGTTTACCCATTTACAGCGTAGACACAAATAAAACTCAGTTTTGAAATTAAAATACTTCCGAAAAATGGTATAATACCTTTATGGACACAAAAAAAGGCTTTACCGTATTAGAAATCATCATCGTGGCCATATTCGCTACGCTAGCACTCGTCCTTTTCTTCGTGCAAAAATCCAACATCGATGCCATGCAACGCGACGAAGACCGCAAGACCGCCATCAATGCTATGTATTACGCCCTAGAAGAAAGCTTTTACAAAGACCACGGCTATTACCCAGAATTCATTTCCGAGGAGAACATCAAAGTAATAGACCCAGCCCTCTGGACCGATCCACTCGGCTTCAACCTCGGTGATTCCCTCAGCTCTTATTCTTACACGCCAGCCAATTGTAATGAAGGCAAATGTAAAGAATACATCCTCAAAGCCGACCTAGAAAAAGAAGACGATTACATCAAATCCAACCGCAACTAATTAATTATTCTTCTGTCTCTTTCTTTTTGCGACCACGCTTTTTAGCGTTAGAAATTAGATCTGTTACTTCTTTTAACTGTTCACCCGTAATATCCGAATACTTAAAAGTATAAGTTGTTTCATCGCCCACCGTAGACAATCGCAGCGTTCCGTAATGGAACAAACTTTGCAACAAATTCTCTTGCCTAAAGCTCGCGTCCTCCACCGAACTCAAATCAATAATATTTACCGAATTCACCACCGGCGAAGTCATCACCATCTGAATCACCCGCCTATTCGTGATAAATAGCTTATTTCCTCGATGCACCGTCAGCGATATTAAACCAATAATTATCGCCGCCGCAAGTAGCGCCGCCAAAATAATAAACAAGAAATTTCGCCCCATTTCATCTATCATGGATTGCCCCATTAACACCAATAAAAACGCCAGTAATACCACAGCTAGTCCAAGACCTACTCCACCGAATATCAGAAAAAGACAAATCTTCGCTCGTTTAAAAGCAAATTCTACATACTCATCATCTTCTAGGCGAAGGCCCGGAAAATCTTTTTTACTCCGCTCGTGGCGAATTTTAGCTAGACTTTCGTCCATAATAGATTACTCCTTTTTAGGGTATCAAAAACCCACTTACTTACATTATAGCACATTTTTCTCATTTTGTAAATGCCTCTTCCCCTTCTCTGTCACCATCCTCCCCCGTGGCGTACGCGCCAGCAAGCCTAATTGCAAAAGATACGGTTCGTAATAATCCTCTATCGTAGCTGCCTCATCACCGGTGAGCGCCGCAATAGTAGTAAGCCCCACTGGTTTGTCACCATAATTTTCATACATCAGCTTTAACATATTTCTATCCGCCGGATCTAGACCTAGATAATCTATTTCCATTAATTTAAGTGCATCCGTAGCTATCGCTGTATCTATAATTCCATCACCATTTACGTCCGCATAGTCCCGCACCCGCTTAAAAATCCGGTTCGCAATGCGCGGCGTCAAGCGTGAACGTGTAGCCAAAAGCTCCGTAGCCTCCGGGGCTATCTTCGTTTTTAGTATCCCTGCCGTACGGTTAATAATCTGCTCTATTTCTGGCTCTTTATAATACTCCAGCCGATGAATTATGCCAAACCTATCTCTCAGCGGCCCCGCAAGCGACCCCGTACGCGTGGTAGCGCCTATCACCGTAAAATGTGGCAAATCTAGCCGTACGCTCCGCGCCGCCGGCCCCTTGCCTATCACAATGTCCAGCTTATAATCTTCCATCGCAGAATATAGCACCTCCTCCACCGCCCGCCGCAAACGATGGATTTCATCTATAAAAAGCACGTCACCATCTTTTAGATTGGTAAGAATAGATGCAAGGTCCCCCGCTCGCTCTATCGCCGGACCGCTCGTTACGCGTAGTGACGCGCCTAGTTCGTGCGCTATTACACCGGCCATTGTAGTCTTTCCTAGCCCCGGTGGACCATACAAAAGCACGTGGTCCAAAGTAGAACCATCACTCCGCTTCTTCACCGCCTCTATTGCTAGCTTAATATTATTCTTTAAATGCTCCTGCCCAATATATTCCTTAAAACTTGTAGGGCGAAGTGAAATCTCAATCTTTTCTTCTTCTGAATTACTTTCCGCCAGCGTCGGCTCCACTAACCTCTCTATTGCCATACCCCCATTATACCAGATAACTTCCCTTGTTGCATTTTTTCCAGATTTTGCTATAATTAAATTGTACCAACTAGGTACATTTTCGGGGATACCCGCCCGTCCTAATGTAAATTAGGACTTATTTTTTGACTTAAAAAGGTTACGAAGTCCTGCCAATACCTTTTCCAAATCAGATTCCGGCACTTCACCCATTTTATAGTGCAACCTATATACACTTATATTTTCTACCTGTGCTACCACTGCATATTCATTTTTCTTTCTAAACATAAACTTTACATACCAATTTCCAATATGTTTTTTAGATGTTAGTGGTACACCCACAAAATTAAATCTACTAAGTTTATTCACTATTAACACAGGCCTTAGAAAATCTTCACCTTTACCGCAAATCTCACTACCCACATTCTCGCCAATTTTGCACCACCATATCTCACCCTCCTTAATAGTTCTTAGAGATTTTTGAAAATGAATTTTCTCCTTTATTTCCATCCACCCTTTAAAGTTTTTCTTACTGTTTTTATTCATAAAACTCCTTTAAATTAGAATTCGCCCACCGGTAGCGAATTATAGGCATAGAGTGATAAAAATTTCAACCCCTGAGGTACACTTACGCTTTTGCGGGAATGCGTTTGCGCTTTTTTCAAAAATGCTTGCGGCAAAAATCTTCCGCACAAACCCGAATAATATGGTATGATTAAAGTGCAAACATTCAGTAATATTAAAAAATGCGTCAAACATTTTTTAGGTAAATTATCCAACCGCAGAATTGGCATCGTAAGGTGTCCACGGTTGGGTATTTGACGCAATTGCTGGATGTTTGCACCCTTGCGGTGCCATTTTTGTATACGCCTTTTCATATACTACAAAGATGGCACCGCATCCTAAGTGAAAACTTTAAGTGAGGTATATAGGATGCGGAAAATATACATATTATATATAGCAACAATTAGTATATTAAGTTTAGTATATATTAACAATACTTCTGCCTTAGACTATTCTAGTAATGTAGGAGTAGGGTTTACCTTTAATCCTGCATTATCTATTAGTCTTAGTTCTAATGACTTAGTTATTCCTAATCTAGTTCCTGGTAGCATGGAAGATAGTAATAGTATTAATGTAAGTGTTGCTACTAATGCAGCGTATGGGTATACATTGTCTGCTAATGTTAATGATGAGAATTTAGTACATAGTAATAATATAGATACATTCAGTAGTATAGCTACTAATGCAGGTCTAGCTAGTTTAGATGATAGTGAAGATAGTAATATATGGGGATACTCTACTTCATTAGACAGTGGTGCTACTTGGTCTAATTATAATGGCTTATCTAGCAGTAATAGTACTACGCTATTAGACGCTAATAGTAATGTTTCTAGTAACCTAGACTTTAAGATAGCTGCTAGAGCATCTAGTACTCAGGCTAGTGGAACATATACTGGAGTGATTAACTTCATTGCAGTATCCAATGTAGCACCAATGAGTTTATTAGATTCCTTTATAGCTTCAGGAGCAGAACAATTAAATGGATACTTCAAAATGCAGGATATGACACATGATATATGTAATAACGTAGATGTAGAAGAATCAGAGCTACAACTTATAGACGTAAGAGACAACAAGATTTATTGGGTAGCCAAACTCAAAGATGGCAATTGTTGGATGACACAGAATCTTGATCTAGATTTATCGCATGAGGTGGCTTTGACGTCAGAGAACACTAACCTCAAAACCTATGCTCAAACTGGACCATATTCGCCAGAAGGGGGCTACTACCAAGATGACACAAACACTATCTACTGGGCGCCAATTAGGAGCACTACTTCCTCGCTCAATAGAAATAATTTCCCAGCAACTGTCGATGCTAACAATACCCCATATTCATATGACCCAAGCTCATTATACTACTACTATGGGCCACCTTCTAATCCTGCAAACCACACCTTTTACTCATTAAGTACCTGCCAAAACGAAAACTATCCCAATTGTGAACGTTATCCAGCCGGCAATTATTACAACTGGTCCGCCGCAGTAGCTAGTGATAATACCATTGGTTTTACAGAAACTAACACCTATGCCGATAATTCCATTTGTCCTAATAATTGGAAATTGCCAACATCCAACAACTTTAATACTTTAACTAAAACTTATGATATAAACAATAAGAATTCTTTAGACCTACAACTTAGCCCTCTCTGGTTTGTTCGATCTGGGTATATTCAAAATGGAGGCTCATCACCCTCTGGCACCTATGGTTGCTATTGGACCAATATATCAAGCAGCGATGGCTCTTCGGCCCAAAACTTATCATTCTTCAACGGTTTTATTAGCTCAACCAATACATACCAACGGAATCTTGGCCTTACAGTGCGCTGCATAACTGAGTAATAATAGTAGCCGTATATCAAATAATTCTCTGAGCTTTAAAACCCTATTTTTGAAGTTTTTATAAAAATATTCGAAAAAGATTATTAGCACACTTGACAACCGAGTGCCAATGCGCTACAATAGAGGAAGATTAGCACTCGCCACGCACGAGTGCCAGAAAAATCATTAAAATCGCAATAAAATAAACTCAAAAAGGAGGATCATAATGAGCAAAATTATCGGTATCGACCTCGGCACCACCAACTCGGCATTTGCTTACATGGTGGCCGGCAAACCAGAAGTTATTACCAATAGTGAGGGTGATCGCACTACTCCATCTGTAGTAGCTGTCACCAAAAAAGGCGAGCGTTTGGTGGGTAAAGTTGCTCAACGCCAGCGCGTTACCAACCCAAAGAATACCATTTATGGCATCAAGCGTTTAATCGGCCGCAAATTCACCGACAAAGAAGTAGAGCGCGATAAGGAAATCAGCCCTTACAAAATCGTGAAAAAGGGCAACGGCGTAGCTGTAGAAATGGACGGCAAAGAATACACACCAGAAGAAATCAGCGCTATGATTCTTAGCAAAATCAAAGCTGATGCCGAAGCTTTCCTTGGCGAAAAGGTCACCGAAGCCATCATCACTGTGCCAGCCTATTTCGACGATTCTCAACGCCAAGCTACCAAAGACGCTGGCAAAATCGCTGGCCTCGAAGTCAAGCGTATTATCAACGAACCTACCGCAGCCGCTCTAGCCTATGGTCTAGAAGGCAAAAAAGACGAGAAAATCGCCGTCTTCGATCTTGGTGGCGGTACCTTCGATGTAAGCATCATGGATATCGGCGACGGTGTGTTTGAAGTACTTTCCACCAACGGCGATACTCACCTAGGTGGTGAAGATTTTGACAACATTATCGTTAACTTCCTAGTAGATGAATTCAAGAAAGAATCCGGCATTGATATCAAGGGTGACGCTGCCGCTATGCAACGCGTCAAAGACGAAGCTGAAAAGGCTAAAAAAGAGCTATCTTCAAGCACTTCTACCGATATCAATCTTCCCTTCCTTTCTGCCGATGCCGATGGACCAAAACATTTTGAATATACGCTCACTCGTGCCAAACTCGAAGAATTGGTTGCACCACTTCTAGATCGCCTAGCCGAGCCAGTAGAAAAGGCTCTAAAAGACGCCAAGCTCAAAACTTCTGATATCGACGAAATCGTGATGGTCGGCGGCATGACTCGTATGCCAGCCGTAGTAGAAAAAGTTAAAGCCATCTTCGGCAAAGACCCAATGCAGGGCGTCAACCCAGACGAAGTTGTAGCCGTAGGTGCAGCTATCCAGGGCGGCGTACTTCAAGGCGATGTCAAGGATGTATTGCTCCTAGACGTTACTCCACTTACTCTTGGTATCGAAACCATGGGCGGCGTTCGCACTCCATTGATTGAGCGTAACACTACTATCCCTACATCTAAGTCCGAAGTGTTCTCTACCGCCAGCGATAATCAGCCTCAGGTAGAAATTCACGTCCTCCAAGGCGAACGCGAATTCGCTAAAGACAACAAATCCCTCGGCCGCTTTATCCTAGACGGTATCGCACCAGCTCCACGCGGCGTGCCACAGATTGAAGTTACCTTCAATCTAGACGCTAACGGCATCTTAAACGTTACTGCCAAAGACAAAGGTACCGGCAAAGAGCAATCTATCACCATCCAAAACTCCGGCAACATGAGCAAAGAAGATATCGAAAAAGCTCAAAAAGAAGCCGAACTTCACGCTGAAGAGGATAAAAAGAAAAAGGAAGGCATCGACGCTAAAAACCACCTAGAAAACACCATTTATCAAGCCGAAAAAATGCCCGATGAATACAAGGATAAAATTAGCGACGAAGATAAAGAGACTATCAAAAAAGCTGTGGAAGAGGCCCGCAAGGTACTAAACGACACCGACGCCGACAAAGAAAAGTACGAAGAAGCCATCAAAGAGCTCTCCGATAAAATCATGCCTATCGGCGCAAAAATGTATCAAGCTTCTGCCGACGATGCTAAATCAGAAGACAAAAAAGACGACAAGTCTTCCGACGACGAACCCGTCGAAGGCGAAGTAGTAGATAAATAATCTATTCCACTCTTCCAAAATAGCCCCACCTCCTGGGGCTATTTTGTGTGCTATAATTTATCTATGAAAATCCTCATACCAGAATTAGAAAACCCTATCATCCAAAAAGCCATCCAGGGTTTTCCAGAAATAGAGTTCATCAACACTGAAAACCTCAACGATGCCAACGAAATATTAGCTCAAGGTCAAGCCGATTCCATGATCTCCGGTCTAGATTATTCTTCGCGCGATGTCCTTATAGCATACAAAAACCACTTACCATTAAAATCTGATTATTTCTCTAGTTGTTTTATCTGTGAAAAAGAAGGCCAGCATTTCGCTCTCGCCGATGGCGGAGTCAACAAAATCCCCACCAAGGAACAACTGTATACTATAGTTGAAGATACTGCCAAAACTTATCAAACTTATTATAATGAACAGCCCAAAATCGCCATGCTTTCCTATTCCACCAATGGCAGTGGCGGCAAAAATCCCGATCTTGAAAAAATCCATTTCGTAATTGAAAAAATCCGCACCAGCCATCCAGATTGGCTAATTGACGGCGAAATGCAGCTAGATGCCGCGGTGAGTCCCACAATTTCCACCAAAAAGTTTCCCACTTCACAAATCAAAGGTGAAGCCAACATCCTTATTACCCCAGATCTTAATTCTGGTAACATCTTCTACAAATCGCTCGAACAATTCGGCGGCTTCACTATCGCTGGGCCAATTATTCAAGGCTTCACCATCCCACTCGCAGATTTATCCCGCGGCAGCACAGTCAATGATATTATACTCACTATTAATGTTTTAAGGAGCTTAATCAATGAATAACCGAATAATATCTTTAGAGACCGCACGCGACAACGGGAGCGGAATGAGCGAGGAGCCCCGTAACGACCGCCCCTTGGGACGCGGACGACCTATGGTCGACGGGCGCGACGAAGTGAGTCGAGAAAGATATTATCGGTTATTCTTAAAGAAAGGAATATTACTATGAAATACTTTGGCACCGACGGTATCCGTCAAAAAGCCGATCAATTCACCCCAGATTTTCTTACCAACATCATCAAAGGTCTCATCGATTATACCGGCGACAATGTCAAAGTCCTCATCGGCGGCGACACTCGTGAATCCACCGAATGGATCCTAGCCGATCTAGAAACCGCCCTTGAAACTTTCGGCATAGAATATGGCAATGTTGGTGTTTTGCCTACTCCGGCTATCAATTATTGTTTCACCAAGATGGGCTTCGATATCGCCATAGATGTCACTGCCTCCCACAATCCATACACAGATAACGGCATCAAAATCTTTGAACGCGGCCCTCACGACACCGGCATCAAACTATCCGAAAAAGGCCGCCAAACCATTGAAAATGCGCTAGATAATCCCCAAACTTATTCTACTATTTCTCCTAGTATTCGTGAAAGTTTGCATGAAGACGCCTTAGATATATACAAAGACCATCTACGCGAGCATCTCAAAGGTATCGATTTTTCCAACCTCCACATTGGCATGGATTGCGCCAACGGTGCCACTAGCACCATCAATAAAACCGTATTTGAAGAATTCGGAGCCAAGGTAGAACTCATCAATGCCGACGATTCTTATAGCACCAAAATCAACCATAATTGTGGCAGTACTCACTTAGAGCAACTTCAAAATCTCGTCAAAAACCAAAAGCTAGATTATGGCGTTGCTTTTGATGGCGATGGAGATCGTGTCCTCATGATAGATGAAAATGGCGAAATCGTAGATGGCGACCAAATTATTGCTATTCTTGCAGACTATCTGCATTTAGATTCCATTGCCGTTACTGTTATGGCCAACCAAGGCATCCTAAATTGGGCCAAAAATCATAAAATTAAGTTAGAAATTACCCCAGTCGGTGATTCCAATGTAGCCGCCGCCATGCGCGAAAAACATATCGCTATCGGCGGGGAGCAATCTGGACACGTCATTCTTCCTGGCGAAGCCACCGGCGACGGCATGCTCACTGCCCTCATTGTTACTAAAGCCATCGCCACTACCGGCAAAAGCCTTAGCAAACTCGCTAGCATCATCACCAAATACCCCCAAGTTAATCTCACACTAGACGCCACGCCAGCACAAAAATCCAGCCTAGCGACGTCTAACGTCGTTAAAGATATACTAGCACAATTTGAAGAAAAAGTCAAGTCTACAAATGGTCGCCTGCTTGTCCGCCCCTCTGGCACCGAAGATCTTATCCGTATTACCATGTGGGGAGACGACAAAGCAAAAACCACCACCCTCGCCGAAGAACTCAAAACTAAATTAGGAGAAATCTTATGAAAATTACCAAACTAGAAAAATACACCCCCGAAACCGCCGATCAAATCCGTAAACTCCTCATCCAACTATCTCGCAGTGGCAAAGACCGCGGTGAAATCCCTAAAGAATGGTTTGAAGAACTTATCGCTTCCCCTTATCACGATATGTTGGTTGCCATAGACGACAACAATCAAATCATCGGCATTGCTACACTATCTATTCATATGGGGCCCATCATCCGCAAAAATGCCTATCTTGAAGATTTTGTCACCGACCAAACTGTCCGCGGCAAAGGTATCGGTTCCGCCCTCTGGGATGCTATGCTAGCCTGGGCTAAAGACAAAGGTTGTAACAACCTAGAATTTACTTGTGGCAACGGCCGCGAAGCATCTCAACAATTCTATAAAAATCACGGCGCCACTATTTACGATACAAACTTTTTCCGTCGCCAAGTATAACCATCAAAATCGCCGGCAACAAATATATGTGCAACGCGTTCGGTAATCCCGCAAAAAAGCATACCGTTATTCCGTACGCCAATATCAACGTCCAAATTACTTCCCTAGCTGGATTTTTGTACACCGCCCGAACAATCAAAACCAGAGTCATTACCATTAACACCACGCCCACCAACCCAGTTTCTAGCAACAAACTCGCGTATTGATTTTGCACAATCTCCTTTGGTGCTGGCGATAGTTCATTTACATACAACGCTTGCCCAGCCCCACCTAACCCCACACCAAACATTATAGTATTAAAATCTTTTCGCCACACCGTTAGCGCCGCATCAGTTAACCGCACTCGCGTATCTGTAGATTCCTCCACATAACCATCGAACACCGCCTTATCTTCTTTAGCTTCTTCATCTACCGTTTCTAAAGTAGATGCATTCGCTTCCTCCGGTAAAATCTCACTTTTGTTCTCACGAATATCAATAACTCCTAACGACAATTGATTTATTACTTTTGCCACTCCATCCACATAAGTATCGTTAGTTGGACTAGCCTGTGCCATCACACCTTGCAAATTCAGCGTGAACAAAAACGCTGCGGCAATAATCAAAAAAGCTTTACAAACCCTCCAATCTTTTTGTCGCACCCACTCAAATACTGTCATAAAAATCATTGCTACCACAAACGCATAAATCGCCCCTCGCGAAAATGTTAAAAATATTGTCACTGCAAAAATAAAAAACAACCAAAAATATTGTTTATTTTTCTTTAAACCAAACCACGCACTCACTGTCGCCGGCGCAAGCAGCAAATTCCCCATAAATTGTGGCTCTATTGCAAATCCATTCGGATGCGGAAACCCAAACATTTTATACGTACATCCTGCACACATCAAACTCCCCTCGCGTGGCAACCCTGCCAAATCCAAAACGCATTGCACCAAACACCACCCACACACCGCCAGTGCCGAACCAAAAAACATTTTCCAGAATATTTCTTTAACACCCGCCTCCTTCAAAATACTCCGTAAAGAAAAAAACGCATATCCCGCAAAATATATAAACCATAATATTCCCACGGTTAATAATCCTCGCAAACTATTTAGCGACCACAACACCGACAATGTCACAAAAATAGGAAACAGCATCCATACCCACATTTTCCTGCAATCCCTAAATAGCATCTTTTTCTTTATCATTATTCCAAACGCCACCACATCAAAAACCACCAGCCAAATTAACGGCAAGGAAAGTTCAAAATTCATTGATTCACTCGCGCCCAATTTAATCACCGGATAATAAGAAAAAAACAACACCGCTGGCAATATATAAATCAATCCTCTATAAATCTTATTTATCTTTTGCATTTTTCTTACCCGTCTTTTCCTTCACAAAATTCACAATTTCATTATCAAACCTCGCCACGCCAAAACCATCCACAGTTTTAGAAATCTTTTCACGATCAAATTTCATTTTTTCAAACTTCAAAATTGCTTCCGCCAAAGATTTAGCCGTTTGTTCCTTAAACAAAATTCCATTTTTGCCATCTTTAATATAATCACGCGACCCGCCCTCAGCAAAGCCTATCACCGGGCACCCTGCCGCCAATGCTTCTACCGGTGCTATGCCAAATGGCTCCAAACTAGGGAATAAATATCCCTTCGCCTGCGCTAAATACACAGCCAATTCTTCTTTCTTCATCAACGGCAAAAATTTTATTAAATCCGAACCTTCTGCCATTTTTACCAGTTTTCTATGCTCGGGCCCCTCGCCTATTACCACTAGACGCCGTTGAGCCATCAAGCAGGCTTTCACCGCAAGGTCTAATCTTTTCCAGTTCACTTGACGCGCAGTAGTAATATATGTTTTAGCTAGGTCCAAGTTTTCCACAACCTGTGCAGAACCCACCCCTTGTTTTTTCGTAGTTTTATTTCCCTGCTTCGTTTGCTTTTTGCTAGACTTTATTTTGAAATCGTCAATCTCCACTGGCGGGTGTATCACTACAGCTTCTCGCCCATAATACTTTTTTATCGCATCTTTCGCGTACTCAGAAATCGTCACATAATAATCCGGATTTTGCGCCGCCTTTAAATCTGCTTTCCGCAAAGGCCGCACCATCAGTTTAAAGAAAAACCTCACAAACGGATTCAGCACTCCAAACCCCGGGTTTTTCACGTAATCATCGTACATTTGCCAATAATATTGCGTCGGCACATGACAATAAGAGATGTGAAGTCCATTCGGGCACTTCACATCTTTCTTCCCCGCCTCGTGAAGGCACTTTCCAGACTTCACGGCTTTAGCTTCCGCCCCAGTTACCGATATAATCAAATCATAATCCGATAAATCCAAATGCGAAAAATACCATTGCCTAAAAGGCCCCAACACCCGCCGCATCTTGCTCGGGAACTTTTGCAACCACCCCGTCCGCACATCTGCATCCTTAAACCAATCAATCCCTTTCGGATCATATTTAGAAGTATAAATCGGCGCCACTGGATATAATTCGTGAATCCTAAGGAGCACCTTCTCTGCTCCACCCACATTTGTCAGCCAATCACAAACCAGCGCAACTTTCATTATTTAGCACCTTCACCCTTAAAAACCGCTGCAATCGTCTTAAAGAAAATAGAAAGATCTAGCATCAGTGACCAATTCCGTACATAATAAATATCTAGTGCCCGCCGCTCTTCAAATGATATATCGCGCCTACCACTCACCTGCGCAAACCCAGTTAATCCAGACTTCACAGTAAGCAGTAAAGATCTGTCACCATAATCGCGTAACTCTCCTGGCAGTAACGCCCTCGGCCCAATCAACGAGATATCCCCCTTCAATATATTAAACAATTGCGGTAATTCGTCCAAAGATGTCTTCCGAATAAACTTCCCTATCTTGGTAATTCGCGGATCATTTTTCATATAATCGCCATCCCGCCGGTATTTTTTAATTAATTCTGGCTTCCCCATTTTGATGAACGCTTCTTCCGCCGTCAGCCCAGAATATTCAGATTTCATAGATCTAAACTTATAGCATTTAAATTTCCGGTTGTATTGTGTTAGCCTATCATCTGCATACATCGGCGAATGTTTAAAATCGGAAAACTTAATTATCAGCCAAATTATCGCCATCGGTATCAACGTAATTATTATCGCCACAATACTAAATACAATATCAAACGTGCGTTTTACTACCGCATACCCGCCAGTTAGCGGCGTTGCCATTACTAGCACTGCTGGAGTATTCCCCACTAACTCCAATTCACCAAAATGCGAAGAAAGCGCCGTCTCGCTCGGCACAAAATAATACAAAAGATGTCGCGCAATAGCCTGTTTATATACATATTCTGTACTTTTTTCATCCGTCTGAAAAATCACGTCTGCCCGCGCCTTTTTCAAAGCATCTTTGAGCGATGAATATTGGTGTGTTTTCAAATCTCGCGGAATATATTTGCGGTTCGCTACAATCCCCGCCAATCTATAACCACATTCCGGTGTAGCGGTGATATAATCCGCTAAATATTCTGTATTTTTATGATTTCCAATTATCACCACCCGTTTCGTACCATAATCATTTCTAAAAATCCGTCGCACAATAAATCTTACCAGTATCCGCTCCATCAACAAAAACACAAAACATAACGCCATTGCCGTCACAGCCATCACTCGCACTGGAAACAAATTCTCTCCCACAAAGAAATCATATACAATTAATGCCGCTACAGACAACACCGCTGCTAGCACCAGGCGCATTCTTTCTGGAAATCTAGACCGCCCCAAAAAAATAGATTTTTTATATAATCCTAGCGCCGCCAATATCACCAGCATTATTGGCACCAAAAACACTATCGTCCAAGTAAACTCCAAAAGTTGCGACTCAAATGCATACGGCCGCGGATCTACATGCACCCGGACAAAATAAGCCATCGCAAAAGACAATATCAGTGCCAATGCGTCCCCCACAATTAAACAGAATCTTAAAATAAAATCGGACTTTTTCCGCATATCTTAATTATACAATAAACACCTATTTTCTTCTACTGTGCTGCTTTCTTTTTCTTGTGGCTGTGGATTGTTTTTACGATTTTTGCCACAATAGCCATCACCAACAATACAACCAACATCAAGAACCAAATCGGGCAAATCAACACATTTTTCTCTGTCGTAGACACTTCGCCATTATAATAAATATCTTGTCTCACATTTACAATCCCTAGAAGTGGCAGTTCATCTATTTTCTTACTTACAAATTTCTGAGAATCCGGCATGATTAACTCTGCATAAGCACCATTGTCAAGTTCTGCAGAAGCAATCGTTTCGCCAGTAAACACATTCGTAGCTTTGATTACAATTTCTGCTATTTCATGAACATTCCCAGTATTTGTAATTAATGAACTTACCGTTATAGGATTTTCCACCAAAAACCCTGGCACATTATTTTCTACGACTCTACCCTCGTGAATAGTTTCACCATTTACTTTAGCATAAAGCACGCTCGCAATCTCTAATATATTATTAACTGTCGTTTTCTCATACGTATCTTTATCGTTATCTTTACTTATAATAATAGCAACATATTGTCCACCACCAGGCGCATCTTCCGGCACCGTTATGGTGTATTCAATTTCTTTAGTTTCATTTGGCGCCAACGTCCCGTTAGGCTCATGTATAGTGATCCAGTCCGTCATACGAGTATGATCCGTTTTTGTAGTGACGTCCGCATCGTATTCTGCATTCGCCACACTATATGGCGCCGCATAAGCCTTATAATCAAAATTCTTAACCGAATTAGCCGGATTTGACACGGTCACAGAAAAATTATAAGTTTCACCAGGATTCAATTCTATCATTCGGTTCATTGGCGTCACTGAAAACTCATTACTACTCTGCATAATTCTCCACTTTTTTTACCTATACCTATTATATCTTTTTTAGCTGTTTTTAAAAAGTCAAAAACAAAATCCAACCTCTCCCTTACGAAATATTAATTAATTCTTCTTCCAATAAGCATAAAGCGTAAATATTTCACCACTTGTAGCAGATGCATCGGGGTTAGCCGGCAAGGTTGCTTGATTAGCATAACTCACACCCTTACAAGTAGTTTGTGGATTTTGGGTAGTGGCACTAGTATCCTGGACTGTACACCATCCAGCAAAAGTATATCCACTAAGCTTATAAGTATTAGCTTTCAATGTGTGAGTTTCGTAATTTTTAATCCCAGTTTCATTAGACATACTCACACTACTGGCGCCATTTCCATTATACACCAGCGTATATGTTCCCGGTACCAAAGTAGCTGGATGCACCAAAAGATATTTCACTTGTCCCACATAAGTATCTGCCGCCTGCGAAGCAGATGCCGACGCCGCATAAGTCGTTTGTAATTTAGACCCTAAAGTCCGATCTGTAGTAGAAGGACCACTGGCTGCCTTATAAGATGCCACCTTAGTATAATCTCTCGGCACCACGTTATAATCATCATATTCATTTTCAATAGACAAATTTTCCGGGTTATACACAATAGGATCACCAGAAGTTGGGTTCGTTACTTTAATAAGCTTCATCGCCCAGTTACTTACGCTGCCTGTATCATCAGTACCGGTAGGAATAGTCTGGCTAGACGTTTGTCCTACCAAATTAGTGTTTCCATCCATATTGTTAGAAGCGCCTATCGCGTAAACAGCAAATCCGGCAAAATCATTACAAAAAACCTGAACGTCAGTAGTGCCAATATCAGCCTTGTATTCGCCCGGCATTAGTGTCTCAGTATGCTCATGACCCTGACTAATCGTACCAGACATCGAACACGCCGCCGGGATCATCACGGTTATTTCATCCACCACCGTAGTATCATCAGCTTTCACTCCTGCAGAAGCCAAAACACCACCAGATATCAACGTCACAAAAACCAATAATCCTATAATTACATTATCAGTCTTTAATTTAAATACATTTTTCATGTTTATCCAAAATACCGCTAATTATCCTATCTACAATTATACATAAGTATAATCAAAATATCAAACAATATTTTTACGTTATTCTACCGTCACGGATTTCGCAAGGTTACGCGGTTGGTCTACGTTATAGCCCTTCGCTATCGTCATGTAGTAAGCAAACAGTTGCGACACCAAATTCATCAAGATTGGCGCAAATACTTCTATAGATGTTGTAATTTTAACAACATCCTCTACCGGCAAATCAAAATCATCGGCATTGGTAACCACTATCACATGTCCACCTCGCGCCATAACTTCTTCTATATTAGAAATCGCTTTATCGTACAATACCCCCTTCGGCAAAAGTGCGAATTCAAAGAATCTATCATCCACTAGTGCCAACGGCCCGTGCTTCAATTCTCCAAATGCATACGCATTAGCATCTACATATGAAATTTCTTTGAGCTTCAACGCACCTTCCATCGCCGTAGGATAAGCTGTGTCTCGCCCCAAATATATCGCATGATCGTATTCAGCATATTTCTTCGCAATCTTTTCCACTTCCGGCCGTGCCACTTCTAGCACTTTGCCAATTTCTGCCGGCAGCTTAGCAATTTCTTCTACATAGCTTCGCAAAACTCCTGGTTTTACCCCCTTCGCTTGCGCAATAGTCAGCCCAAACATTACCATCGCAATCGCTTGCGAAGTAAATGCTTTAGTAGACGCCACCGATATCTCTGGCCCCACATGTACATATGTACCGCCATCTACCTCACGCGCAATGGTTGAACCAATCGCATTTACTATGCCAATCGTTTTAATTCCCTGTTTCTTAATTTCACGAAGGCACGCCAAAGTATCGGCCGTTTCCCCACTCTGCGATACAATCAGCGCCACCGAATCTTTCGGAATATAAGCAGACCTATAACGATATTCGCTAGCTATTACCGTCTCTATCGTAACCTCCGGCGTAAATTGCTCTATATAGTAGCCAGCCAAAAGTCCCGCGTGATACGCCGTACCACACCCCACTATTATCAAATGTTTAATTTTACGAAGTTCCGCTTCACTTAGCCCTGGCCCACCTAAATGCACCGTACCATCTTTTAGATTCACCCGCCCACGCAAAGTTTCCTTTAAGGAACTCGGTTGTTCCATTATTTCCTTCAGCAAGAAATGCTCATACCCACCTTTTTGTATCGCCGCCAAGTTTGTTTCAATCTCTTCCACTTTTGCCGATACTGGCTCCGCATTCAGAGTTTTTACTTCAATACTATTTTTGGTAATCCGCGCCACCTCACCATCATTTAAATAAATCGCCCGCTTAGTGTGTCCCACCAACGCCGAAGCGTCACTAGCGATCAAAGTTTCGTCATTTCCTATACCTATCACTAGTGGCGAGCCACTACGAGCCACTACTATCTCATCCGGATTTTTTCGCGACACCACCGCAATGCCATATGTACCTTGCACCAATTTTAATGCCTGCACCACCGCATTTACCAGCGGATATTTACCATCTTTATAGAATGAATTAATCAGTGCCGCCAAAACTTCCGAATCCGTCTCCGATTTAAAATCGTGTTCCGTTAGAGTCTTCTTTAGTTCTTTATAATTTTCAATAATACCGTTATGTACCACAAATATATCACCAGCCTGGTGTGGATGTGCATTTTCTTCGCTTGGCTCGCCATGTGTAGCCCACCTCGTATGTCCAATGCCAATTTTATCATCGCGTTTGTTTTTTGCCAATTTCTCTTCCAAATTTACAATTTTACCTTTTGCGCGGATTAGCGTTGCCTCGCCATCCTCCGCCAAAGTTACCATCCCCGCTGAGTCGTAGCCACGATACTCCAACCGTTTCAGCCCAGACAGCAAAAACCCTTGGGCCTCATTTTTTCCCACATACCCCACAATTCCACACATATTCACCTCCACTTAAATATAGCTACATTATAGCACAAATTTTACGCTCTACCTCGCCACACATCGTACAGACATTCCATAATATCTACCCTCATATCCGATTGTAATTGGGTTTACCCTCCCATTACCAAAACCCAGCATATATGCGCTTGGTGTGGTATTATTAAACAGTCCCGCCGTGCTTGACCAGTAATAACCCTTTCCAGAACATGACTCATTACCGGACTCAACGCAACCGCTTTTTGTAAGCCATAAAGGACCTATTATTAAACCATCGTCTGCGGTTATAGAATTATTGTTATATAAATAATTCAACCTCGCAAATTCATTAGTAGAACCAGTTATTGTTTCAGACTGGTTAGATATAGTAGACAATCTCCACCCTTTAGGACATATAGAGTTCTTAGGATTCTTGGATATATCATTTATAGTATCTTGTGTTAATGAAGAAGAGTTATTAGATGCTATAGCTGCAGTCCAGTTATAGTAATTACCCAGTGAAACATGTCCTGTTTCTGTATCGTCTGTTTTATTAGCAGTATATGGTGTAGTATTACTATTTCGCCAACCGGAAATGGGTCCATTATTCTGGAAGTTTATAGTAGTGGCACTACTAGCTGGCTTCC
>CAMKRV010000006.1 GCA_946415265.1 uncultured Candidatus Saccharibacteria bacterium
ACTCTGGCTCCGCGTCCTCATTCGCAAAGACATATTCGTACTGGAGTCCAAAGATCGCGCAGTTCTTAGCGATTTCTGAGTCATTATCACTCATCGTCTGTTTCTTATAGCTATCTAATACGGCATCAATATTATATTTTTCGCTCGCTTGATATTCGACCGGGTTCCCGAGCAGGTATCCTACATTCGTATCTACAATATACTTCGCATGGTTGATCATTACTTTGTTATTGTGGAGTAGATCAGGCTTCTCTCGGTGGAGGATGTCCTGATCCCCAATATAGTAGCGGTCTAGTGTGTCAAATCGCTCTCGGCGCTTTTCGTTGTAAGTAATGGCCTCCTTGATTACGGTTGCGTTGATTTCGGTATCTTTTGGTAGGGTATATTTCATGATTATCCTTTCCAATAATAGTTGCGGTGCCTAGCTCGCGGAGAATTAAGCACCGATTTATCGAGGAGTTCCACCTCTCGTGGCTCAGAGACATATTCATAAATGCTCGCCAGTACGTCTACCGCATCATCGTGAGCGTTTTTACCTTTCTTTTGGTAGCTCATGACTTGGCGATAGAACTCTGGGAAGCGTTGCCGCCATCCGAGCGGCATATAAATATGATTCTGAACCCAAGCGGAAGACGCTAGGATCCTCGATTCCTTATTATGTGTCTGTGGAACTGCACGAATATCACAGCGATTGCTTGAATATTTCTCGTTCAGTATTCGCTCTACATTCCGGGCAAATCCTCGGCCGCCATTATTACTCTCAATATGCGCCGTAGTGGTTTCTCCAGAGAATAAAAGGTCGGCTACTTGATTTTCCGTCGTCTCCATCGCGTCATCAGTAAATACTAAATCTGTAATATAAAACTCGTTTTGGTAGATTATGCCATTTATAGAGCACAGGAAGTCTGTTCCAGTATCGGCAGTATCGGTAAAGTTAATTACTTCGGAATGCGGTGGCAACTTTTCCCATTCTTTGAACTCGCCGTAGAGTCTGCCACCCACATCAATTGGTTGCTGATTGTAGTTCGCCTCGACGATATCTTGGTTCATTTCTCGAGTTTTGATTTCATAGTCATGCCGGCTCAGTATTTCGTCGCAGAGCATTTCGCCATCATCTTGGACGGCTTTCATAGTAATCGTCTCTACGTCGTCTCCATAGGCACTCACGATCCGTCCGGCAAGGTCTCCGAGCGCCCAGCGTGTCATAATTACTATCACTTTCCAGTCATTGCCCTCGAGACGTTGAATCATTGTATTTGTAAACCACGCCCAATGTTTGTCCAGTGTCATCTCATTATAGGCTTCTTCGGCGTTTTTGATGATATCGTCAATCAGAACTATATTTGCGCCAAAACCTGTTGCGGTGCCAGTCGGAGAAGTCGCAAGGTAATTATTCTTGCTACTTCCGGTCAGCGCCCATAGGCTTGCACTCGCTTGGCCGCGTTTAATTTGGGTATGAGGAAAGATATCGGAATAGACTATATGATTATTATCGGCTTTGCGCTCCGAAATCGTATCTCGTACTTTTCTTGCGAATGATGTAGATAGAATTTCATTATATGATCCGGTCATTACTGCTATCTCTGGATTCTGACCGAATAGCCATTCTACAAGGCAGGTTGCCGTAAAGCTCTTATAGTGACGTGGTGGCAGGTTTATTACGAGGAAGTGTTTCTTGCTTTGTTTCATGAAACCTTGAATCTTATTACAGATTTCTGTCAGGTACTTCCGGCTCTTTTGGTAATGATTAGGGTAGAGAAGTCGACAATAGCCAATAAAACTCTTGCGAGCTAGAGATAATCTCATCTCACGAACTTGATCTTGATCTAGTCTCAATTCTTCAATCGTTGGCACTATTCGTCTTCTCCTAATAGCTTGCGTAGTTCTTCTACGGTTAGTTCATCGTACGGACTTTTCTTTTCCTCATAGATTTCCATATCTATCGGTTGAGTAGGTAAGCCCTCAGCTTGATTCATTGTTTCTACGAAGTCTTTGGTACTTCTTACGGCTCGGCTAGCTTGCGCTAAAGCAAGATATTCGCCATATGGAGTCTTTTTGTTGTTTTTAGCGTCTTGAATGCGTTTTTCTACTTCTTCGGTAGGAACGCTCCAAAGTTTCCTTAGTTGGTATCTTGGCGAATGCTTCGGGTAGAAATGGTCGTCATCATTTATATTGTAGATATCCTGTGGTCTGTCACGGAAAGTCGTTGGTGGTTGATACCCTTTAATGAAACGGCCTTTTGCGTCTCGTTTTTTATCCACTTGTAAACAAGTGGATGACCTCTGTTGCTTTTTGGTCGTTTTTTTAGACTTTTTCGTGGTCATTATTGGCCTCAACTTTCGGCGTAAAATCTTCCCATCCGGTGTCATCATCGTCATGGTCGAGCTTGTTTATGAAACGGAAGTAACGTTTTCTAATTACATCGCAGAATTTTGGATCTAGCTCCATGCCATAGCAAATACGGCCGGTCTGTTCAGCGGCGATGATTGAGCTGCCGCTACCAGTAAATAAATCGAGCACGATTTGATTCGGTCTTGAGCTGTTCATCATCGCGTTCGCTCCGAGAGTTACTGGTTTCTGCGTAGGATGAACGTAAGTCGTCACTTTGTCGCGATCAAAATCCCAGACCGTTGATTCGTTCCGAAGATTCTCAATCATCTTAACGAGCTGTTCTTTTTTCATCTCGTTAAGGTCTCGGCGCTTTAAGCCAAGAACGGTCTTTTTGTCACGTCCGCCATACCATTTAGCGTGATGATCTTTGCGCCATAGGTACATACAGGCCTCGTGTGCGTAGTGATAGTCGTAGCGTCCAAGCGTCATGCCTTTGTTCCAAATCAATTCCTCTTTATAAACGAAGCCGACATCTTCGAGCGCCTTTCTGAACTCAATGTGATTGCTACTAGCGAACCAGCAGTAGACCGCCGCTTCTGGGGAAACAAAGCCCTCGGCTGCTGAAAATGCGTCGAAGAGGAAATCGTATAGCACAGTATCTTTGAGATCGTCGTTCTTGATTGAGCCTCGGCGCTTGCTCTTGTAGTTTACACCATATGGCGGATCGGTATATAGCAGGCTTGCAGTTTTGCCATTCATTAGCGTTTCTACATCCTCAAGTTTTGTGGAGTCGCCGCACATTAGTCGATGTTCGCCAAGCTTATATACTTCGCCGTATTTACTAACCGGCTCGTTTTTTTCATCTAGTTCTGGCGCTATATCTTCTTCGATTTCTTTTTCCGGCTCGTCTAGTTCAATATCTAAGCCAAGATCGGCAAGATTCAAATCTCCCCATTCTTCAGAAAGTTTATCTAGATCCCACTCGCCGTTATTGACGTTGTCGCGGATCACAATTTCGCGTTCACGTTCTTCAGTTAAGCCCTTAAGAAGATAAGTTGGCACTTCCTTTAAACCGAGATATTTAGCTGCATCGTAGCGCTGATTACCGGCAATAATTACGAGTTCGCCAGTACGGTCAGAGAGAAGAAGCGGCCTCGCCTCGAAATAATCTGGATTATCTTTTATGGATTTTACAAGTATCTGAAAATCTTCACTAGATATTTTCCGAGGATTATTTTCAAGTTTCCTTAAATCTTCGAGTTTTCGGTATTCCATTTTTGTCCTTTCTTAATATTTACGGCCACACGACCATTATTTTCTGATTTGATGTGGGTAATTTCGATCATATCTATTCCTTTCTTTATATCTTCGGCTTGATTCTTCGAGGATCTCAACCAGATCTGCTATTGTTTTTGGTGGAAATTTTCCTCGGTATCCGATAAATCGCATCTCAAAGCGTCTACGAAGACCTTTATCGGCTTCGTCTGTTACAATTCCAGCTTCAATCGCAATCCGATTTAGTGGCAGGTAGAAGAGATAGAGTCTTTTGCCACGTACTCGCGCCCAGAAAGCCTTATTGAGCTTACGTTCGACTAGAATATCATCTAGCGCATACATCGCTTGTTCTAGCGCCTCTAAATACCGATATTTAGTTATGCATTGTTTTCTGTGGGTAGCAAAGCGGTCGCAGACGACACGCGTCGTCGTTAATACCTCCAGCTCCCGGAGTGAAATGTTTTTCATTCCGCCTTTCCTTGATTAAGTAATAAAAAAGAGGCTCGCATAGAGCCGCAATTAATTACCTTTATTATACCATAATCGTGATATAATAAGAACAAGCAGTAAGTTCAGAGACGCTCTTATTGCTCCAGAATTGCGGCTATTATATGGCCGTTTTTTATTGGCCCAACGCTAATAAAGGAGCAAAAATGTGACATCTGAAGATATAGAGATTAAAGTCGCAAAGCTCGAAACGAAGATGGATACCATCATCGATACGGTTGCACTCATTAATAAGAAGTTCGACGATTTGATGGATGATCGTGTCACGCGTAGGGAGCTTGATGAATTTAAAGCCGAGGTTAAGAGGAGTATGCTCGCGCGAACACTTCTCACTACGGCTCTAACTTGTGTAATTACCGCGCTCATTAGTTATGTGATCGCGGATTTACTGAATTAAAGGAGGCTATTATGCTTAAAGGTATTGATATTTCGCATTGGCAGGCGAATTTAGATATCGCCTCTACTGGCGCACAATTTGTTATTTGTAAGGCCACTCAGGGTACGACTTTTGTCGATTCGAGCTGTGATCGCCATTATCAGATTGCTAAAAGACTAGGCTTGAAACTTGGTGTTTATCACTACGCTTCCGGTGGCGATCCTGTCGCAGAGGCCGATTTCTTCGTCCGCAATATTAAAGGCTATATCGGCGAAGCTATTCTTATTCTCGATTGGGAAAAGAATCAGAACGGCCGTTATCACGAGCATGCTTCGTGGTGCCTAAAATTCTTGAATCGAGTTAAGGAATTGACAGGAGTTAAGCCGCTCATCTACATGAGCGCTAGTGTTATCAAGGCTGCCGATTGGTCTTCGATTGTTGCCGGAGATTACGGATTGTGGGTTGCCGGTTATCCAGATAATCGTGATAGTTGGGATATTCCTCAATTTATCTGGAATGTATCGCCATGGCCTTTCTATGCTATTTGGCAATACACTAGCTCTGGTGGTCGCCTTGATCGCGATGTCTTTATGGGTGATAGTACGGCTTGGGATAAATACGCAGCCATTAATGGCCAGCCAGTAAATCCATCTCCTGCACCGGCTCCAGCAAGGAAAACAAACGAAGAGCTAGCTACTGAGGTTATTCGTGGTGATTGGGGAAACGGACAAGATCGCAAGAACCGTTTAACTGCCGCAGGATACGATTATGGTGCTGTTCAAAGCATTGTTAATCAAAGGCTTGGAGGCTCAACTAACTCGGGTGGATCTGGCGAGGTCTGGTATACTGTCAAATCTGGAGATACGCTTTGGGCTATTGCTCAGCGTTATGGTACTACTTATCAAGAAATCGCTCGGCTTTCTGGTATTTCGAATCCGAACCTAATCTACCCAGGACAGAGAGTGAGGGTGAAATAATGCTACCAGATAAGGTTTACGAAGTTCTGCGTTGGCTCATAGCAGTTTTTCTACCGGCGCTTGGCGTATTTTTCTCAACGCTTGCAGAGGCTTGGCACTGGAATCTACCGACAGAGGCGATTCTGACTACTTTGTCGGCCGTAGAGCTGTTTTTAGGTGCTATTTTCGGTATTTCTAAGGTAATCTACGATCGGAAAACTAATGCCTAAGATGACTTATGGGGAATAAAAAAAGACCTGTTAGGTCTATCTGGTTCGCCCTTGATAGGCACATCAGAAGGGGGTGTTACCCAAACAGGCACTTCCTTAGGCGACTCGCGCGCAGTTAGCGCCGCCGGCCTATCAAGAGTTCTTAAGTATATTATATCATATATATTCAATAGAACAAAATCCCGAAAAAGACTTGTAAAAATCTCAAATTAAGGTTAAATACAAACACCTTGCGAGGATCCGGCCGCGATTAGTGGAGTCAGTCGAGCAGGCCGCTCCTCTCGATGTGGCGTCGCGGCCTCGCAGGGCAAGTTTAATCAAGGAGATTTATGGAAATACCGGTAAAACAATTAGATAATCCGCTTCCTAATCCATTGGATATTAGAGCTTGCGATGAGTTCTTCGAAGCCCTGGCTAATGAAGAAGTGGAGTTTTAAGGAGGAATATGGCCGACAATAATAAAGACAAGCTTCACGAGGCCGTAAAGTTAGTCAATGACGCTATTATGGCTGAGTATAAGCGCATCGAAGAAATCGCCAAAACTGAAGAGGGCGATCCTATCTTAATCGAGGGCGAAACTACGGCCGGTTATTTCTGTCATATGATGGTGGATCCTAAAGATGTGGCGAAAATCGTTCTCGATTATAATTATCCAGTTTGGCATATTCTCGGAGAAGATTATCCCGATGGTATGTGGGAGGACTTAGGTCGAAAGTTCGGTCTGGCGACGGTGTGTTCAATTGATTTATAGGAGCTGCTATGAGCTATATTGGAATTCTCGAATATGTGATCGGCGTGATCCACGATAAGGATATCTGGTACTATGTCGGCGATAAGGACTCGAACGGCAAAAGGTTGCGCTCCGATGAGCGTTATTCCTCGTTTCTAGTCGACGCCAAACGTTATGACGATGAAGATATTTTGCGAGAAGAATTAGAATCTCTACCAAAGACTTTGACCTATAAGATTCTCGAGATTCAGCGCTGCCCGAAGTGCAAGAAAGAGTTCACGGAATATCCGGCTCTCTCGCGTGAGGACAATGAGACCGAAATTTGTCCGGAGTGCGGAGTTAGAGAGGCGCTCGAGGCCTATTATAGAGCGAGCAAATAGCATACTATATTACATCATAAAACTGCATAAATGCTAGGTTTTACCTAGCATTTTTAAGGTGTTTGCGATATAATATTAGTATGACTCTTTTAGAGTATTTCAATAAATATCCGAGCCTTGATTCACCAAAAGCTGTTTTGGAGAGACTTTTTGTTTCTAGCGTTTTTTATCCTGATTTTGGAGATAAAGGTTTAGAAATTCTTACGCCTCAAGTGCCTATCTATAATGATAGTACTGGTGAGAACTATTTTATTGACTTTGTTCTTGAAACTCCAACAGCTAAATACGCTATCGAAACGGATGGCCTCTATTATCATGCCGCAGGCGCTGTTAGCAAAGAGTATTTTAGTAAACTACAACGCAAGCAGAACGAAATTATCAACCAAGGATATAGACTTTTCCGCTTGACTAGCACGAACATAAAAGAAAATCCCGGCGATGCTAAATATGAGATGCGTAGGTTCTTTATCGCCGATAAATACTTAGACGATCTGCGGAAGGGGGTGTCTGATGGTATTCATCCTCACGAGATACAGCAAGAGGCGCTCGAAAAGTTGGAGGAAACTCGTGAAAAAGGCAACAAGCGCGGTCTAGTCTGTATTGCCACTGGGGTAGGCAAGACGTATCTTTCGGCTTTTGATGTTAAGTTAACTGAATCTGACAAAGTACTATTCGTAGTTCATATAAAAGAAATTCTCAGGCAAAGTGAAGCGTCCTTTGAAGATGTGTTGTTCGATCGTCGAAAGCAAATGGGATTCCTGCATGGAGAATTAAAGGATATTGATAAAAACATCATCTTTTCATCTATTCAGACTATCGGTAAAGAAAGATACTTAAAACAATTCGATCCTGAATATTTTGATTATATTATTATCGATGAGACTCATCATATTGCGGCCGAGTCTTATAGAAGATTATTTGAATATTTCAAACCCAAGAAATTCTTCCTAGGCCTTACGGCAACAAGAGAAAGGACCGATCGTAAAGAGATTCTGCCTTTCTTCAACAATAACTTAGTTTACGAGATTGACCAAAAAACAGCTATTGATAAGGCTATGCTTGTACCTTATAAATACTATGGCTTTAAGGATGATGTAGATTATAGCGATATTCGATGGAACGGTTTTAAATATAATGTCCAGGATTTGAATAAAGCATTAATGATTGAACGTCGAGATTCGGCAATTTTGGATAAGTTCAAAGAGTATTGTCCGAATCGAAAAACCATTGGATTCTGCGTTTCAATCGAGCACGCTAATTATATGGCTGATTTGTTTAATAGAAATGGTTTTTCTGCGATTGCTATACACTCGAAATCCGAGGATGAAAATTCGATTGATATTCCAAAAGAAACTGCTGAAAAAATAAAAGCTTTCAGGGATGGAAAATATCAGGTCGCCTTTGTCGTTGATATGTTTAATGAGGGTGTAGATGTTAAAGACGTTTCATGTCTTTTGTTCTTGCGTCCAACAGAGTCCAAGACTATTTTCATCCAGCAAATGGGACGTGGTTTACGTTTGTCTCCAGCAACGAATAAGCAGGATGTTATCATTCTTGACTTCATCGGCAACTATAAAACAGCATACAAAATTCTTACAGGATTAGGCTTGACCGGCGGAGGACTTGGAGGATTTGTACCAGTCGAGGGTGGTAACGAACGCGAAAAGAAAATGCTGTATAAGTATGACAATAACGGATCGGCTGTTTATTTCCAGGACGAAGTGATAGATGTTCTAAAAGAAATCCAATCCGCGTCAACAAAGGAGGTTCAGAAAGAACTAATATCAGAGAAATGGGATACGTACGGTAAATATTTGGCTGAATCTTCAAGAGACAATTTGTATTTCAAATTAGGTCAGCAAAATAAAGATATTGTTTCTCAACTTGAGGCAATTGCTATCCTTAAAAAGAATCAAGGTATTGATGATGAAAGTTTTAAGGATCTTCTTAAAGCAAACAATATTTCGGGTATGACGGCAGGTTTTAGGAGTCTATTTCTAGGTAAAGTTCTGGGCTTGTTAAAAACTCCTAGCGATATAACCGAAATCTTCGACGAAATACAGTCACGTGTCAATGCAAAAAACGGTGGCGACTTCGGCGTTATCGCAAATTATGATGATATTCTTACGAGACAACTTGAAAAGATGGCATACTTTAGCCCAATCAATAGTCCAACGAATAAATACAGGTCAAGAGAGAATCGTGTTCAATATACACAGATTGGTACTTATATAATTCCTTTCATAGCTTTACTTATTAATGAACTAAGAGAAAAATATGATTATAATGATAATCGATTGAGCTATGATGAGATTGAATTTTTCGCCGCATTTGCGCATAGCTTAGATGAATATGAAAGTGTTGCTGAGATGATTTCAGAGTATCGTCATTACGACAATAAGCCTGAATTGACGAAATATTTGAGGAAATCTACAGAAAAAGCAGATTTGAGAATTCGCTCCATATTGAAGTATGTTTCTTATTTCAATGTAGATAATGATGGCGTAAAGATCTTGGACGAGAATATTGAGGCCGTTGCGCAAAAATGCATGGAGCTCAAAAAACTAATAGACGATAATAAAATAATCGATCCATCAGTCGCCGAAGAAATGTACCTAAAGATGTTATACTCCAAGGAATCTCTTATTGATTTTCATAATAATCATCGAGCATAGCTTTTACGCCTTTTGAAACAGCGTAAGATAGCTTTACGGGAACAGCATTACCAACTTGTTTATACTGCTTTAGTCGTGGACCACAGAATACGAAGTCGTCTGGAAATGTTTGGATTCTAGCTCCCTCGCGTACCGTTAGAGTCCTATCTTCATATGGATGCGTCACGTATCCTACAGATGGAGTATCAAACCTCGTGGTTAATGTTTTTGATGGTTTGGTGGGATCTATCCTGCCATATGCTCCACTATGGATTGATTTAGTTTGCAATTCTGGTGGCAGATTTGTCCAGTTTTGGCCGGGTTTTAACATTTGAACTCTTTTTAGCGTTACTCCAGTAAGCTTTCTCGGCTCATGATTTGGTGCATTCTCCGGGATATCCTTGAGAGCCTCTCCGACCGACACCTTATTCGGATGCTTTGTAGGGAATATATTTTTCTCGCCAATTTTATTAGCCATTATTATTACACGTTCGCGAGCTTGAGGAACGCCATAATCTGAAGCGTCTAGTAACTTGTAGTCAGCCTTATAGCCTCGATTTTCGAAACTTAATAGGATATCTTTAACTATGCCGCCATTATGACTAGATAATATGCCTTTAACATTCTCTATGATCGCTACCTTTGGTTTTACTATGTCTAGGATTCGGAAGTATTCTTTATATAAGAAGTGTCTTGGATCATCCGAATTGTCAATTCCTTTACGTATTCTATATCCGGCCATTGAGAAAGACTGGCACGGGATACCACCGACGACTAAGTCCACTTCCTTATCACCAATAATGTCGCGAATTTGCTTTTCTGTAATCTTTGACACGTCTCCGTCTATAAATGGAGTGTCTTTATGGTTATATTTATATGTTTCAGCCGCATATTCATCAAAATCGTTTGCGAATAATGTTTTAAAGCCATTTTCTTCGAACCCCATCGCAAGGCCACCAACTCCAGCGAATAAATCAACTACGCTATAATGTCCATCCGAATTTGCCATCAGGTTGCTCCTCGTAATTAAATGTTTTAGCAATAAACTTATCAATATCTAGTAACTTATCGTCAGAGCCGTAATACGCTCGCTCTTTGATGATTCGTGGGATTAGTTTTTCGTATAAATCCGCTGTAGTCACATACTTCTGTTTCTTAGTGAATTCTTTTATTGTATCTAGTATGATTTGCTCACCATTTTTGTGGTCATCAGAGAATTCACAAGGTTTATCTAACTTTTTAAATGTGTAGACAAAGTCTCCCTTAAGAGTGTTTTTGCGATTTAGCCCTTGGGTGCCAGACGCGACGGGTTGATCCACCCATTTAACGTTAATTAGGTCAAAGCCTGCAGAATAGACGGCGTCAATTACTATCTTCCAATACTTAACGTGACGATTATTAAAGGTAAATGACATATAACTATTCTTTTTAAGTACTCGATATACTTCTTTGAATACTTTATCGAGCCTCACAGAGTAATCTTTTTCGCGTTTATTCCTGTAAGGATCTATAATAATTTCATTCTTATAGTCTACTGTATGATTGAGCCAAGTCGACCAGAATGAAGACAGAGCAAAGTAAGAAATACTATCACCGTATGGCGGATCCGTAAATACGTAATCAACCGTTTCATCATCTAGAAAACTTATTTTTTCGCTACTCGTATTACTGATTTTATACTCGGTCTCGGTAAGTAGTTTTTCGACATCTTGTTTGCCTTTAATAATTTTCTCGAGACGCATTCTTAGGGTATTAATAGCGTTTTTCTCGGCATGAACTTTTGGCACCCAGAACTTACTAATCTGCCATCCGGATTTACCATTTACGGTCTTTTTATCGGCCGGGATCATGCTGCTGAAGTTTGGGAGAGCAGAAGAGAACACCAGCAATAGTACATCTCTGATTTTCTTATCATTGATTTTATTAATACCCGTAATCACAAAAGCCGCAATCAGTAGGTTTCTCTCAGTGAATAATTCGTTTATATACTCTTTTCCGCTCCTCTTCACATAATCCATAATCTTGTCTTTTGGATAAGATATATAGCCGAGATCTTCATATTTTTTTAGCACTTCTTTAGCTAATTCCGCTCTAGCGATATCGGTTTCGTCGGCATCTTTGATCATTCGTACGGTATCTCTGTAATATTTTATCCTGACCAATTTGCCTTCTTCCCATACAGCATTGTCTATTAGCCAGTCGTTTCCATCTTCTCCGGTTGTATAAGTTAGATCAATAACATCCTCGGGAATCGAGTCTATTACGTCTTCAAATTTTTGTCGCAGATCGTCATAGTCGATACCGGTCAGCAGTGTAGTTTCAGTTATGAAACAAGCCATAGGATTCAAATCTATCCCAATAGCTTTTCTTTCTAGCTTATTAGATTCGATAGGTACACCACCACTCCCCATGAATGGATCTAGGACAGTGTCGCCTTTTTTTGTGAATAGATTTATATAGTCATCAAGAAGATTATGAGGTTTTCTACCCCAATATTTATGGAGCATGTAGTATGATGGGTGCGCTTGCGGCACTACTGATAATTGTTCGAGCTTTTCCTCCACTTGCATATCTTTTATTATACCACTTTTATAACAAAATTGAAGATGAATAGAGACATGAAATAATAGATAAAGATTAGCGTTTTTAACGAAAATGTGTTATAATAATAGATGTGCCACTCCTGTGGCGTAATTTGATAGTAACCTAGGCAATGCGATCGGTGGATCGAAGTCGTTGACTTATATTTTACTTAAGGTATAATAGAATTAATCAACGAAATTGCGAATAACGGCTCCGCCTTAGGAGCCAAAGCTCCTATGACGAAAAATAGGAGCTTTTTTAGGACTTCCTGACGATCCTTATCCGGATTACGGATCGTGCAATAATATCAAATTAATTCTCGTGGAGGTACGAGTTATGTGTATTTTTGCGAGCTTCTTCAGGAGCGGTAATTATGGGAAATCCAAGCATCAATGACATTGTCAATGGATATTCCTTTAAAAGGAATAACAATGACATTGTGCAAAGACCAAAAACACGCCAAGAAATTGAACGCGCTGACCGGATCGCCGACATCGTTTGTCGCAAGATCGGGAGCAGTGGTGCGAGGGCGTTCTATTGCAAGGCGGCCTATGAGCTATCAGAAGACCAGATCTATAGCCTCGTAGAAAAAGCACTTAAGGGCCGTTGCCCGGTTAAGTATCTGTCTTGGTTGTTATCTCATCAATTAGGAACTAACGCTAGCCGCAGTTAGTTTGAGAGACTGGCTTCGCCTAGCAGAAAGGACAATAATGAAGCCAGATATTTCATTAACTGAGGCTTTCGAGCTGTTTAGGGTGGAACAAATAGTATATAAGAATCAGTCGGATCGTACCGAAGAAATGCATGGTTTAGCTCTCAGGCTACTCCTTGAGTTTTTTGGCGAGGATATCATGATGTCCGAATTAGATTTTGACAAGATTCGTAGGTGGAAAGATTGGTTATCCAAAAATAAGAAGCCCAACACGGTTCGCGGTTACATCATTAAATTGCGCGTCGTTGTTAAGCATCTCCAATTAAAGGGTTATCCAGTTATTAACCACGAGTTGATCGGGATCCCGAAAAGGGATGCAACGGTCGTCGATTTTCTTGAGGTAGATGAAGTCAAGAAGTTGATCCAAGCTACATTTAAGAAGTCTCCCGGCTACTCAAAATTCAAAAGGTATCGTAATCGTGCTATGCTTTCGTTGCTTTTTAGTTCCGGTGTTCGCAACGGTGAGCTTTGTGCTATTAATGCCTGTCAAATTAAGCCGGGGGACAATACATTTACCATTATCGGAAAGGGCAATAAATCTCGTCTTTGCTTTATGGATGATGAAACTCATAAATATATTGACGAGTATATGGCTCTGCGGAACGACAATTGCCCGGCGCTGTTTGTTTCGGAGAAGAATAAATACGCTAGAATCTCAAATGAGGTCGTCCAGATGGTGGTCAAGAATAGCGCTGAAAAGGCAGGCTTACGTAAGTCGGTTCATCCGCACACTTTGAGGCATTCATTTGCCACGGATCTACTCCGTAATAATACCAATATTGTGTATGTTAAGGAGTTTCTCGGCCATGAAAGTATCCAGACCACCATGACCTACACTCATGTCGTCGATGAGGATCTTAAAGCTATTCATATGGCCAAGCATACTACTATCGCAGTCGCATAATGCAGCCTACTAAAATCAGTTCAAAAGTGGGCTGATTTTTAATGGAATTAACTCATTTTTCGGATTTTTATGTTATAATGAATGTAGGAAGTTTAATAACAAGGGTTCGTAGTTTACAGGTGCGAATCTTAAGCTTTCGGTATAGATTACAACCAAATAATTCGACTATCGTGCTTAGCGGCACTGACAAGTTGTCTGGAGCTATAATCTCGTACCTTACCTTGTAGAACTAGCAATTGGCTAGGTGCTATCATGGTAAGGATGAGGTCACCGGTTCAAGCCCGGTTCGCGGCTCCATTTTTTTTGTGTAAAAAAACACCCAGGTGGTATTTTACAAAGAGACAACCTGGGTGATTTGTAATGTAGTCTATTAGTTCTTAAGATTTTTCTTGCTGTATTTAGATTTGCCAAAACCAAGAATTAGCCAGAAGATGTTTGGCAAGAAGATGAGGCCGATAGTGTAGCCAATTCCGTGACCGAATACTTTAGATGTCCGATATGCGTAAGTGATACTGGCCCAGATTTCAACAATTGCGGTGATCGTGAGGGCGATAATAGTCATAGGATGAACGCTGTAGTTAAAATTGCTGATTTGCGCTCCGGTCATGGCGTATGGATTAAATCCATCAACAGTGAACATGATAGAGGCACAGATGTTAATGGCGATCAGCCACCAAAACCAGCTTTTCATATTAACGATTTTGAACATGATATATACATTATAGATAGGGATAATAGATTTCCAGCCTGGTTCGCCGGCTTTTTTGAATATTTTCCAGTTGGCTACGACCATAAGGACGAAGAATACTATCGCAAAGATTACGAAGAAAGCAGTCATTGCGCCCACAGCTCCGCCAACTGCGGCGGCTTCAGCGGTAGTTAAGTTTTTCATTAAATACTCCTTTTGTTATATTATTGTTTTTATTATAACATTAAGCTTGTGCTTAGGGTAGATATTTTATCGATTATGTTCGTCTGCGGAACCCTAGTGGCCGTGATGGTGCTTGAAGAATTTAGGAAAAATAAGTTCCAAACCAAATTTAAGAATAATGATTGAAATTATGATACTAATGTAGGCTTCGACATCTATATGCCAAATTAAATAGATGGTAGCAGAAAATAATACTGCGCCGCTAATAATACTGTCATTAATGGTTTCTACGCTGCTAGCGATTAAAGTGTCCGATTTTACCTTAGTGCCGGTGGTTTTGAGATAACGGCCCAAGATGAACTTAGCAATAATACTGCCGATTAGAACGATAATGATTGGCACGGAATACTCAACTTCTTCGGGTTCAATGATTTTTTCAATGCTTTCTATAAAGATATGAATACTTATGGCAATGATGATGGTAGCAATAAGAATAGCCCCGAAGTGCTCTATTTTTTCATGTTTCTTGGCAAATTTTTTGCTGGTACCAAGTTTTTCGCTTGTGATAACGATGATGCCGGATAAGGTATCTATTAATCCATGGATAGCATCGGAAGTGATGGCTATGGAATTAGAAATTGCGCCAATAACAACTTTGAATATGGCTAATAATAAATTAACTGCGATAGCGATAAAGCCGGCCTTAATGACGGTTTCGTTGTGCGGATTGGATTTAATGTTATGTCCTGGCATATGCTATGATTTTAACACGATTTTGGTATAATAAAGAAAAGTAAAAGGAGGACTATGTTTAGTTTGAAAAGTAGAGTAGCAGTAGTATCGGGGGCATCTTCTGGATTAGGAAAACAAATGGCACTTGCCTTTGCACGACAAGGAGCAGATTTGGCGATTTTGGCACGGAGAATCGAACGACTGGAAGAGTTTAAGCCGGAATTAATCAAAGCTGGCGCTAAAAAAGTAGTGGCGATAAAGTGTGATGTGACGTCTACGGAAGATATTGATGCGGCAGCTGCAAAAGTAGAGAAAGAATTTGGTAAAGTAGATATTTTATTAAACTGCGCCGGATCTTCCAAAGATAAAGGCGTGCTGGAGATGACGGACGAAGAGTGGGATTTTACTATTGCGACGGACGAGACTAGCGTGTTTAAAATGACACGTGCTTTTGCAAACATTATGAAAAAGAATAAATATGGGCGGATTATTAATATTGCATCGATGTATGGCTTGGTGGGGAATACGGAGATTCATACTGTAGCTTACCATGCTTCTAAAGGTGCGGTGGTGAACTTTACTCGTGCTGTAGCGGCGGAATTGGCTACAGAGGGTATTACTTGCAATGCGATTTGCCCAGGATATTTCGAGACGGAGCTTACTAAGGCAGTACTAGATACGCCGAGGTTTCAAGAATTTGCTAAAACTCACGTACCAATGGAGCGTTATGGCAAGCCTGGTGAACTGGATGCGGCTGCGGTATTTTTGGCATCCGAAGAGGCTTCGTATGTAACCGGGTTGATCATGCCAGTAGATGGCGGCTATACTTGTATCTGATGAGCTGTTATATAGCGATAGATATAAAATCTTTTTATGCATCGGTAGAATGCGTAGAGCGAGGGCTGGATCCGCTGACTGCAAGGCTGGTGGTGGCGGATGCTTCGCGCACAGAAAAAACGATATGTTTGGCTGTATCGCCAGCCTTGAAAGCGTTGGGCTTGCCGGGCCGGCCACGGTTGTTTGAGGTACTCCAAAAGACAAATAATTTTATTATTGCCCAGCCACAAATGCGTAAGTACATGGCGGTAAGCGCGAAAGTATTCGGTATTTATGCTAAATATATAGCAACGGAAGATATTCATGTATATTCTGTAGACGAAGCGTTTTTGGATGTGACTCATTATCTCGAGAATTATCATTTGACGGCACGTGAACTGGCAATGACGATAATCAAAGATGTATTGGTACAGACTGGTATTACGGCTACGGCTGGAATTGGTACAAACATGTATTTGGCGAAGGTGGCAATGGATATTGAAGCCAAGCATATCCCGGCAGATGAAAATGGCGTGAGAATTGCAGAATTGGACGAGAAAACTTATCGACATAATTTGTGGACACATCGTCCTTTGACTGATTTTTGGCGAGTGGGACCAGGATATGCTAAAAGGCTAGCGAAGTTAGGTATCTGCACTATGGGCGACTTGGCACGATATTCTATAAATGGCTCCGCTAAACTATATGAAACTTTTGGGATTAATGCGGAACTTTTAATAGACCATGCATGGGGTTGGGAACCTACGACAATCCGCGATATTAAAAATTATAAATCTGACAATCATAGTATTAGTATAGGTCAGGTGTTATCTGAGCCTTATGATTATGATAAGGCCAGGCTAATAACTTGGGAAATGGCGGATGCGCTGAGTTTGGAACTTGCAGTGAAAAATCTTGTAACGGATCAAATTGTGCTAACGGTGCAATACGATGCAAGCAATAAATCTACCGGCGAAAGTGAAATCGATTATTATGGCAGAAAAGTACAAAAAGCGGCACACGGTACGATTAATTTGGGAGAGTTTACAAATTCTGGTAAAAATATCACGTCAAAAGCTTTGGAGCTTTTTGACGATAAAGTAAAACATGGATTGTTAGCGCGAAGATTTTATATCGTCGCAAATCATGTAAAAATCGATAATGTAGAGAATTGTTCGTTAAGGCAGTTAGATATCTTTACGGATTATGATAAAAAACGTAGAGAGACAGAAAAAGAAAAACGCTTACAAGAGGCGGAAATTAAGATTAAACAAAGGTATGGCAAAAACTCAATTTTGAAATTAAAGAATTTTGAAGAGGGGGCGACGATGCGAAAACGTAACGGCCAAGTGGGAGGACATAAAGCATGAAAAATGATTTTCCCTATACAGATATTATAGATTTGCCACATTTTCATGCCGAAGGCCGACCATATATGCCAAATTCGGAACGCGCAGCGCAGTTTATGCCGTTTAAATCTTTAAGTGAATATAGTAATTATGTAGATGATAAGACGGACGAAGTAAACGGCGCGGATGATGCAAATTATACGATTGTTTTAGATTAGTGTATAATAAGAAAAAAGGAGTTAAAATGTATAAAGGTACTAAAACTGAAGAAAACTTGAAAAAGGCTTTTGCGGGTGAAAGTGAAGCACGTAATAAATATGATTTTTTTGCTTCCAAAGCCAAAAAAGATGGTTTCGAACAAATTGCGGCTATTTTTGCCGAGACTGCGCTAAATGAAAAAGAACATGCTAAGATGTGGTATAAAGAGTTACATGGTGGTGCGGTAGAACCTACGGATATTAATCTAGAAGCGGCGGCGGCTGGTGAAAATTATGAGTGGACTGATATGTATGCTGGGTTTGCTAAAACTGCGCGTGAAGAAGGTTTTGAGGAATTGGCAGTAAAGTTCGAGGAAGTGGCGGCAATTGAAAAAACCCACGAAGAAAGATATCGTAAGCTACTTGCAAACGTAAAAGATAAAAAAGTATTTTCTAAGGATGGCGATGTGATTTGGGTATGCCGTAATTGTGGACATATTGTGATTGGTAAAGACGCGCCTGAGGTTTGTCCGGTCTGCAATCATCCACAGGCATATTTTGAAATAAAGCCAGAAAATTATTAGATTGCAAGATAACAATTTAAAAGTATTGTCTCATAATTTGCTACACCTCGGAAGCTTCGTGATGTAATAATAAATTTTGTCACATCACTCCGCTCCTTCGACGGCAAGAATCTGCTTGAAAGCAGATTGTGCCTTCATGTTCCTCGATTGTAGTAAATTATGAGATATTTTTCAGAGTTTTACGGTGAGGAAAAAAGAGCTACAGGTGCAGCAGTGCTTTTGCTCCACTCAGAAAATAAAACGAGAGTGCAAGCACTCTCTATTGTTTTTTACTTATGGAGCCGCAAGAGCAAGGGCACTTTAGCCCCACTCAAAAAAGCAATCAAAAATGCAAGCATTTTAGCTTGCTTTTTGTTCGTGGAGCCGCAAGTCGGACTTGAACCGACGACCTGCCGCTTACAAGGCGGCTGCTCTACCAGCTGAGCTATTACGGCGTTAGGTTTATTATAACACATTTTGTATGTTTTTCGGAAAAAACTTACGCGCTCTCTTGAGTGTGCTATAATTATGGTTATGGATATAGCGTTAGTTGTTTTAGGGGTAGTAATTATTATTTTATTAGTGGTGCTAATTTTCAAAAAGCCAGCGCAGCCGGAACTATCGGCCGATTTTAAAACAATGGAGGAGCGGTTGATCCGCGTAGAGGGTGAAGTGGGGAAAATTAATCCAGCAATAGACCGCAATTTTCGCGAGAACCGTAAAGAGATTAATGAAAATCTAGAGCGGATGCAGAATAGTAATGCAAGGAGTATTGAGCAATTGCGTACCGGCAATGAGAAAAAGCTTGAAGAAATGCGTGAGACGGTGGACGAGAAACTAAAGGCTAGCGTAGAAAAAAGGTTTAACGAAAGCTTTAAATCCATTTCTACACAACTAACGCAAGTGTATCAAGGTTTGGGGGAGATGAAAAACTTGGCTACTGGCGTGGGAGATTTGAAAAAGGTAATGGAAGGTGTAAAAACACGAGGAATTTATGGTGAGGTACAACTAGGTGCTATAATTGAAGATATTTTGAATAAGGCGCAGTATGAAGAAAATGTCGCTACTAAGAAAGGTAGTAGCGATAGAGTAGAGTTTGCAATCAAGATGCCGGGCAAAGATGACGATAGTTTAGTTTACTTGCCAATAGATAGTAAATTCCCGGTAGAAAATTATTCGCGTTTGATTGCGGCATACGAAAATGGCGAAAAAGTGGAAATAGAAAAATATTCTAAAGCTTTAGCTGCAGACGTAAAGGAACAGGCGAAAAAGATTTCTACTAAATACTTAGATCCGCCAATGACGACAGATTTTGGGATAATGTTCGTACCGACGGAGAGTTTGTATGCGGAGATTTTACGGATACCTGGCTTAAGTGATGAAGTACGACAAAAACATCACGTGTCTATTACCAGTCCATCTACTTTGCCTGTGGCGCTAAATGGGCTTTTGATGGGATTTAAGACGGTAGCGATAGAAAAACGTTCGGCGGAGGTGTGGCAGACGCTTGGCGCAGTAAAAACACAGTTTGGAAAGTTTTCGGACTTACTTGAGGGCGTGCAGAAAAAATTACAAGAATCGGCCAATAAGATTGAAAGTGCCAAAACTACTTCGCGCCAGATAGAGCGAAAGCTTAAGAATGTAGAAGAATTACCAGAGAGTGAATCTGTGAAACTGATTGGTGAGATTTAACTACCGCATAAAAAACATTAGCGGGTTGACTTTTTGAGTAAAGTATGTTAAAATCATAAGTGATATACGTCTATATTTGGACTATAGGTCGAGAAGGAGGGATTCGATGAAACATGTCCTTAAGATGTACGTACTTTATTTTTTGGGAAATTCTGTAGTCTATTTATTTGTGGACTCTTTTAGGGAGTTTATTGCCGGTACATATACGATGACGGGGAAATTACATGTCAGTCTTATGCTGATAGCTGTTTTAAGTATCGTGTCGGTATTGGCAGATAAAATTTGGAGAGTTATCCCCAAGAAAGACGAAGGAACGTTGCAAGTTCGTTTAGTAGTAGTAGCTGTAATAATCATCGCGTTGTCGGCAATTACGGACTTTTGCCTAACAATATTGGCATCACGTTTTGTTGATTTACGTATGACGCAGTTAGACTGTATGCTATTGGCTGGTCTTTGTCAGGCTCCATTAATCGCCGTAATGGCGGATTTCCCAAGAAAAGATTAACTCCGCCGTGTGCGGAGTTTTTCCTTAGGATCAGTAGCTATTTAAAACGTGCGAATTTTATCGAATGGGAAGAGACGAAGAATCACTGGGCCAATGATGCGGCAGTAGGGAATAGTGCCAAGGCCATTTCTAGAATCCCAAGAATTGGAACCTTCGCGATTGTCGCCCGAAACGAATAGTTCGCCTTCTGGCACGGTAACATCTACTTCGCCAGAAGTATGTTCTTTGGGGCCATCGGTGTCAGACGTGCGCCACTCTTTATCGTAGATAAAACCATCTGGGTGTTCTTCATTATAGATTGTCATTATGCCGTCTTTCACGGTGACGCGCTCACCCGGAAAAGCGATCACACGTTTGATAATGTATTGGTCGCTAACGTTGGACGGTACGTTGCAGGTCATAGGGTGTTCTACGCCCTGGGCTTTATATTCGGCGACTTTAGCTTCATCTTCGTTAAGAAATACGATGATTTGTCCGCGCTCTGGCACGTATTCGTTGCCGGTGAAATGCGCCCAAGAAACTGCAGCGCGGTTAACTATCACGCGGTCGTCGCCGTGAAGGGTATTTTCCATACTGCCCCCTACTACATTGTATGAACGGTAAATATACGTATTGAGAAACATCGTGCCAAGCACAATGGCACCAATAAAGCCGGCGAGACTCAAAATATCTTTCAAAAGTGGGTGTTTTTGGAAAAAAGTTGGTTCCATAGCATCTATTATATCATTTTTAAGTTTAATTTAAAATAAGTGTTATAATATATAAATATGGCAGACTATGTATTAGCTAGAAAATCACGCAATATTGCAAGTAATCTGGTACATATATTCTTGAATATTTTGTTGGGTGTGGGCTCAGTACTAGTGACAGTACTTTCGGCGAGTCCGGTGTTGGGACTGCTGTTGGTATTGGTGTCAAAATGGCGAGTTTTCGCAGTGCGGGGGAGATACTTATGGCTAAATATTAAGTCCAACTTGGTAGATATTATTGTAGGCGTAAGTGTGGTGCTAATTACTTATTATGCTGGCGCAACTTTCTTGCCAGTAGATGCATTATTAGCGATATTTTATTGTGTTTGGTTGCTCTTCATCAAGCCGATGTCGTCTGAGAAAGCAACTTTGACGCAATCTTTGATTGCGGTATTTTTGGGGATGAGTGCAGCGGCTACTGCGGCAGCAAATTTGAACGCAATAGTAGTGGTACTGGTAGCGTTTTTAGTGGGGTATGCGGCTAGTCGTCACGTATTAGTGCAAAGTAGTGACAGGGATTTTACTTTGACGACTTTGGTATGCGGACTTGTGTTTGCCGAAGTGGCCTGGCTTTGTCAATCTTGGGCAATAATTTATACTTTTGGTGCTTCTGGGATACGTATCCCACAGGTGGCGATAATTTTAACGATTTTTGCATTTGTATATAATTACGCAAGACAAGCGATGATTAAATATCAAGATGACTTTAGATTTAAACATATTTTGGGGCCAGTGGTGTTTGGCATAGTCTTGATAGGCATAATTGTTATTTGGTTTAGTAATCCAATATTTAATATATAAGGAGGTAAAATGGAAAACGATAAAAAGGGTGAAATTTCTGAAGCAGAAAAAATTGAAACTGCAGATAACAGAGATAAAACCATGAAGGAAGCGCCTAGCGTTTCTCCGAAAAGTTCGGAGTGTGTGGCCAAGAAATGCTGCGGTAACGCTGCGATTGTGATGTCTGTGCTGGCTTTGGTGATGGGTGGCTGCGGATTAGGCTTCGGCTTAATGGCTTATCAAAAATCTTCTACACCATTAACTTTTCTAAATAATGGAGCAGATGGAAATTCGGCAAATTTCGTGGAAGGTTCAATTGCGGAGATTGCGGATAAGGTGTCGGCGAGCGTAGTATCTATCGTGACATCTACCAAGACACGTAACTTTTTCGGGCAGGATTATGAATCTGCGGCGGCAGGTACGGGAATTATTGTAACTAGTGATGGCTATGTGCTAACTAACAAGCACGTAATTAATGGTGCCACTAGCATAAATGTAGTGTTAGACGACGGTACAACTTATGAAAACGTAGAATTAGTTGCTACTGATCCGCTAAATGATGTTGCTTTTCTCAAGATAAAAGATGCTTCCAATTTAACACCTGCAACTTTGGGCGATTCTAAGACTCTAACCGTAGGTCAGCAAGTGATGGCGATAGGCAATGCTCTAGGACAATACCAAAACACCGTGACAGTAGGCGTGGTATCTGGACTGGGACGGTCTGTAACGGCATCGGATGGCTCGGGCTATAATACCGAAACTCTCAGTGATATGATTCAAACTGATGCAGCAATTAATTCTGGTAATTCCGGTGGTCCGCTGGTAAATGCTGCGGGTGAGGTGATCGGTATCAATACTGCTACTTCTACTTCGGCAGAGAATATGGGGTTTGCAATTCCAATTTCTTCAGTAAAAGGAATGTTGGCACAATTAATTGAAACTGGTAAGGCGGAACGAACATATCTAGGTGTATATGCGGCGGAAATCACGCCTGAAATTGCCAAAGCCTATAATTTGCCGGTAAATGCTGGGGCGTACCTGTATAGCTCGTCTACTTATACTGCCATTGTGAAGGATAGCCCGGCGGCTAAGGCAGGGCTAAAAGATAAAGATATTATCACCAAGGTAAACGGTGTAGAGGTAGGCAAAGCCGGAACTTTGACTGATTTGATTGGTGAATACAAGCCTGGCGATACCGTACAGCTAACCGTAATCCGTGAAGGGAACGAAATTGCGGTAAATGTTACGCTTGAGGGTTATAAAAAGTAAGAATAAAACCACGGGTCTCTAGGTGCTGGAGGCCTTTTTTGGTGGCGAAATTAATGATTGCTTGGTGTTGGCAAGGATCGGCCTCTAGAATTAGATATTTAGAACTTGCGGCATCTATTAGTTCCTTGATGAGTTTGAGGCCATGATCTGTGGCATAGAGAGCAATGGCTGGCTCAAAGCTTAGAGATTCTCTATCTAGCCAATCCCAATCTTGATCTACGTAGGGTAAATTCGCGACTATCACATCAGGGGTAAACTTGACATTATCAAGAAGGTGTGATATAGTGAAAGATAGATGGACGCCATGGTTTTGGGCGTTTTTTTGTGCGATCTGCAGAGCCTTTTTGGAAATATCTGTAGCATGAACTTCCGCCTCGGGGAGTTCTTTTTTGATGGTGATAGCAATACAACCTGAGCCGGTGCCAACGTCTAGGATGGTAGGGTTTGGCGGAAGTACGCGCTTAGAAGGCTTTACTCCAGGCAAATACGGTTTACCAGCGAGATTTAATATGGTATCGATGATTTGTTCGGTTTCGGGACGAGGAATTAGAACGTCCGGCGTGACTATAAAATCACGGCCATAGAAGTCGCTTATACCCAGAGTATACGCTTTGGGCGGGTCCTGCCGCCTTTTCCTCCCCCAAAATTTTGCGTTCGCAAACATTTTGGGGGTCCCACTCCAGGCGTCACCCGCCTCTGGCGATGTTGTCTGTTGTCGATGCTGGTTATTCGGCGAGGCTGCGCTCATGTTTGACTAGCTCTCGGATCAAATCTTCTATGTCACCATCCATAACGGCGGGGATGTTGCTGCGGGAATAATGGATGCGGTGATCAGTAACACGGTCTTGCGGAAAATTATAAGTGCGGATTTTTTCGCTGCGGTCACCAGTGCCAATGAGGGATTTGCGCGCTTCAGATGCGTTTTTGATTTCTTCTTCGCGTTTTTTCTCTAAGAGACGAGAGCGCAAAATATTCATAGCTTTGATGCGGTTTTGTTGCTGGCTGCGTTCGTCCTGCATGGCTACTACTAGGCCGGTAGGCAAGTGAGTGATGCGGACGGCAGAGTCTGTAGTATTAACGCCCTGGCCGCCGTGACCACCAGAACGGTAAATGTCGATACGGAGATCTTCGGGCTTGATTTCCAAATCTTGCTCGCTAGCTTCAGGAAGTACGGCTACGGTAGCGGTAGAAGTGTGAATACGGCCCTGGCTTTCGGTGACTGGTACACGTTGTACGCGATGCACGCCGCCCTCGAATTTAAGTTGACCATAGGCGTTGTCGCCGGATACTTTGAAAATCACTTCTTTCATGCCACCGGCTTCGTTGGCATTTTGACTGATGAGCTCAGGTTTAAGACCATGACTCTCGGCATATTTAATATACATACGGTAAAGCTCGCCGGCGAAAAGACTGGCTTCATCGCCACCGGCACCAGCACGGATTTCGATAATGGCCGGCTTATCGTCGGCTGGGTCACGTGGTATCAGGAGTTCTTCTAACTTTTCTTCGGCTTCGGTGATGGCGGTCTTGAGGTTTTTGATGTCTTCTTTAGCAATGTCGCCAAGTTCAGGATCATTTACTAGATCCTCGGCTTCTTTAAGATTAGCTTTGTCTTGGGTAATTTTAGTGTCTAAATCAACAATTTCATGAAGTAGGCTGGCGCGCTTAGACTTAGCGGCAAAATCTGGATCGCTAAAAGCGTCTGGACGAGCCAAGAAGGTTTCTATCTCTTGTAATTCGGTTTTTAATTTTGATAAATCCATGGTATAATTGTATCATACTTTTTGGATCCATAGCTCAGTTGGCTAGAGCGTACGATTCACATTCGTAAGGTCGCAGGTTCGAGCCCTGCTGGATCCACCAGCGATATACGCCTGCAGTTGGGGCGTTTTTTCATGAAAAATCCCCGGTATCGCGTATACCAGGGATGGGTGTTATAGTCTTCCTTGTATTCGTTTCGTAGTAAAGATGGCTTGGGCCATCATTGTGGCACAACCGAATAATAAACCCATGAATAAGGATGCTGACGAATCTACTAAGATATTCGTTAACCATGCACATGTGATCGTTACTGCGTAGCCGAAACAGGCGACCGTGAATACGATTTCTTCGCCGTAGGGGCAAAAACAAAATACGGCAAAGCTGATAACAGCGACAGTAACGGAAACGCCTACTGCCCAGCCGATTTGGTGGTTTATTATCATCGCAATTTCAATGAATAATATGGTAATTGGGGTGACATTAGCGACGATGAGACCTAGACGCTTCTTCTTTTGCTTATGTTTCTGTTTCTGTTTCGTGCGATCATCTCCTTTTAAATCTTGCACTACAGAATGTAACGCGAATTATTCTTAATGTGCTACCGATAGACGGCGTTATGTCTATAATATCATACTTATGTATAAATGTCAAATTGTGGAGAGTTGACTATGGGTGGGGATGGTGGTAGGATTGTGGTTGTGGTAAAAAGAAAGGTAGAGTCATGAAAAAGTTTTTCTTGTATTTGGTGAGGTGGCAGCTGAGTTCGCCAATACTGGCGGTATGCATGGTGTGGATGGGCGGATGGAACGTAGCTATAGCCACAATAGTGGCAAATTTGATTGGTGGATGTATATTTTTTTGGGTGGATAGGTGGATATTTGGAGATAAGAAGGTGGAGGGCAGGAAGAAGAAGGTTACCGCTGGTGTGGAGGAGTTGGCAGGGGTAGAGGTGGTGGTTGGTGGTAACGAGAAACAAGGCTTAAGTTAGTTGGCGTTGACCATGCAACGTACGGGACGACCTAAGCACTTATAATTGAAAAAGCCGCCTGGCCATATACCCGTTTTCTTAAAAATTAGGTTGTAGGCGTTGTCATTATTGATAATCGTGCTGGACCAATATAGACCGGTGCTACCTAAATCGCTGAGTGAACCATCATTGATATAGCCGAACTGTTCAAAATACAATGGGGACGTACGAAGAAGGTTAAAACCACCGTCTACGTAGGCATTACTGGATCCACTCCATACTCCTTGCTGCTGCATTAAAGCACCATACTTGCCATTAACTGGCAAATCCCAGTTCTTTGGACAGACTGAATTAATCGGACTACCAGTAGTGATCGTCGCATTGTTGCTCGCTATTACTGCAGGCCAGTTATAATAATTACCAAAGTGCGTATGCTGACAACCAAAAATATCATTATTGTTCACGCTAGTGCAGGCCTGCAGTGACGTATAATTATTTTCCACATAGGAAGAAGGATTGGTATACCTATATCTTTCTCCTGGATCTGCAGAATATGGGTTATTATTATTGTTTGTCCAGTTAGCAGCAGTATTGCCACTCATGACTATTGTGTCGGCGCGCTGGACGCCTTCACCATCTATAGTACTAGGCAGCCAAGACACTATACCGGTAGTTTCGTCTTTACTATACCCAGTCTCTGCCGTATAGATAGTTTTACCATAAGAGTCTGGGTCTATATCAGACGTTTCTGAAGTTAAAGCTATTTCATGTGACAAATCTAAATCTAAATTCTGCGTCATCCAGCAATTGTTGTCTTTAAGTTTAGCTACCCAATATACCTTATCATCTCTTACGTCTATAAGTTGCATACCTTTTTCTCCATCTGTGTCTATGGATTTACATATGGTGGGCGTCATATCCTGCATCTTAAAGTAGCCATTATGCATTTTAGCTCCTGAAGCGATAAAGGCGTCTAGCATGGTAGTAGGTATAGTATTAGATACTGCGGTGAAGTTAATTACGTTGGTATATTCTCCACTGGGTTGAGTATTACTGGCTCTTGCTGCTATTTTAAAGTTTACTGTACTATTGGTACTATCTGCTTTTTCTACTAATTTAATACCAGTATTAGTATATAATGGTAAACCATTATAGCCAGTACTAGCATTATCATAATCTCCACTAATCCAATTAGGATTAGGAGTGTCTGGAGTAGAAGCAGAACTACAGTTAGATATACAATAACTATAACCCCAGGTATTATTAGTGAAGCTAGAGAGTTCTGATACATTGGATGATAATGAAGTAAAGGTATAGTTATTATCTATTGTGTTAACGAGATTGGTAGTATTGTAGCCATTATTGGTATTATTATTGCCTCCTACTGTAGCGAATAGGTTGTAGCCTTCTGCTATGTTAGTAGAAACATTTATTGTAATAGTATTACTATCTACTGCATTGCCACCTGGGACTAGATTATTAATAGTAAGACTAGGATTAGAAAGAGTAATGCTTAGTTTAGGAAGGAAAGTGAAGCCAATATCTACATTGCTAGAATAGTCTAAGGCAGAAGTGTTTATTGTATTCGTAAAACTTAACATTATGATTGCTGAACTTAATGTTATGATTTTTTGCACCCCTGTAAAATGGGCATTTAAGTTTTTTAAAAACAATGTTATATTTTGGAAACTTAATATTATGTTATGTTTGTTATTCCGCATCTTCTTACCTCACTTAGAGTTTGATTTTTAGGTTTCTACCGCATAATGAATTACGCAAAAGTACCTCCCCCCCTACAGTGCCATCTTTGTAATATATGAAAAGGCGTATACAAAAATGGCACCGCAAGGGTGCAATAATCAAACATTTCCTAGGCTTCGCCGTTGAAAACACGTTGACTTCCTTACGATGCCAATTCCATTTTCAAACGACGAACGATATGAAATATCGGCGACCTTTTCTTAAAATGTTTAATTATTGCACTTTTATTGTAGCGCGCAAAAAATAAAAAATCAACACGAAAAATTAGCAAAACAATGAACATAAAATGCTGAAAAAATCCAATGAAATTAAGCATAAAAAGTCTTGTAAATCCATATATAGTGGTGTATATTAGATATTAAGCACTAAATGTGGCGTATAGTGTATAAGTGAAGAATACATTATGCGCAAGATAAAAAGTCATACATTAACCATTTGGACAGAATTTGAAGGAGGTAAAATGTTCAAACGTATAGTAAAACGTGACGGTAAAATTGCGAAATTTGATCCGGAGAAAATTACCGAGGCTATCGCCAAGGCGGGCTTGGTGACGGAAGAGTTTAAATATGAGCGCGCAAAGGCTTTGACAGATAAAGTATTGAAACGCGCAGAAGAAGAAATAAAAGTACGTACGCCAAATGTAGAGCAAATTCAAGATTTGGTAGAAGAAGTATTGATGGAATCTTCTTTCAAGAAGACGGCGCGGGAATATATTCGCTACCGCCAGGAAAGATCTAGGCGACGGGCGGCAAAATCTGATTTGATGCAGATTTATCGCACGATTTCGCACGCAGACGCGAGCGAAGATTCCGACGTGAAGCGCTCCAACGCAAACGTAGATGGCAACTCGGCCATGGGTAAAATGTTGCAATTCGGTGCAGAGGGTTCTAAGGTATTTGCTAAGACATTAATGCTTCGTCCAGACATCGCCGCGGCACATGATAATGGTGATATTCATATTCATGATTTAGATTTCTACGCAACTGGTACACTAACTTGTTGCCAGAGTGATCCGTTCGTGCTATTTGAAAATGGCGGGTTTAATACTGGGCATGGACATTTACGCACGCCGAATTCAATTGGCTCTTATGGAGCCCTAGCGGCGATTTTGCTCCAGGCCAACCAGAACGAACAACATGGTGGGCAATCTATCCCGAATTTTGACTACGCAATGGCGCCGGGCGTAAATAAATCTTTCCGCAAAGCCTTGAAGCGTAATCTTGGCAAATATAATAAGTTTACCGGCAAGAAGCTAGACCTAGAAATTAAAGATACTTATGAATATGGTGACGATAAGAAACTAGAAAAAGCAAAGTGGCCGAAAGAAGTGATTGAGGCATCTAACGAGGATGTGGAGCGTGAAACTTTCCAGGCGATGGAAGGGTTTATCCATAACCTAAATACGATGCACAGCCGGGCTGGCGCACAGGTACCATTTACCTCTATTAACTTTGGTACTGATACTACACCGGCAGGGCGCTTGGTATCGAAGTATCTTTTGGAGGCTACCGAAAATGGTCTAGGTAAGGGCGAGACACCAATTTTTCCAATTTCTATCTTCAAGGTAAAAGAGGGCGTGAATTATAATCCAGAAGATCCGAATTATGATTTGTTTAAGAAATCTATGGAAGTATCTGCGAAAAGATTGTTCCCGAATTTCTGCTTTATCGATGCACCATATAATTTGAAATATTACAAGAAAGGCGATTATCGCACTGAGATTGCAACGATGGGTTGCCGGACGAGGGTATTTGCCAGTGTGTTCCCAGAAAGTGACGGTATTGTAACTGGTCGCGGAAACTGCTCGTTTACGACAGTGAACTTGGTGCGGATTGGCATAAAACACGGGATTTGCCTAGGTGAGCGCAAAGAAGCTGATTGGGAAGGATTTTATAGGGAGCTAGACGAGAAAATGGACCTAGTGAAAGATGAGCTTTTGGAGAGGTTTGAATTCCAGGCCAATCAGCACGTGCGCAACTTCCCGTTCCTTATGGGGCAAGGGAACTGGTTCGGCTCAGAAAAGTTGGGTTGGAACGATACTTTGCGCGAAGTGATTAAACACGGGACATTGTCGATTGGGTTTATTGGCTTAGCGGAGACGTTGGTGGCGATGGTAGGCAAACACCATGGTGAAGACGAAGATGCGCGCGAATTAGGGCTAGATATCATTACTCATATGCGTGAAAAGTGCGACCAGTATTGCAAGAAGTATAAGTTGAACTTCTCGTTACTGGCGACGCCGGCAGAGGGTATCGCTGGACGCTTTACCAAGATTGACCGTAAAGAATTTGGTGTAATTCCGGGTGTGACTGATAGGGATTTCTACACTAACTCGTTTCACGTGCCAGTATATTATCCGATTTCAGCATTTGAGAAGATTGAAATTGAGGCACCGTACCATAATTTGTGTAATGCAGGGCATATTACCTATATTGAGCTAGACGGTGATCCATCGCAAAATATCGCGGCGTTTGAGGCGGTGATACGCAAGATGCACGATGAAGGAATTGGCTACGGTTCAGTAAATCACCCGGTAGATCGTGACCCAGTATGTGGATTTTCGGGGATTATTACTGGCGATAGGTGCCCACATTGTGGTAGGCTAGAAGGGGATTTGCCTTTTGAAAAAGTTTGTAACTGCGCTAAAGGCGAATAATGACAGATTGGCATAAAATTTCGTTAGAGAAACTTGCCAAGCAGGTGGAAACGCCGGATGGATACATCCGGCTTTCCGGCCCACTAGAGCATGATAATATCGTAAATGGCGATGGGTTGCGCGCTGTGGTATGGACGCAGGGTTGTCCGAATCATTGCCCTGGATGTCAGAATCCGGAGACTTGGGATTATGAGGCTGGATTTTTAGTAGAAATTGATGAAATTACGAAAAGACTTTCTGATTTTAAAGGACAGGCTGGGCTGACGTTTTGTGGTGGCGAACCATTTGCGCAGGCCAAAGCTTGCAAGCAAATAGCTGATTATGTGCGAAAGGAACTGGGTTGGAACGTCTGGAGTTTTTCGGGTTTTACTTATGAAGTAATTAAAGAATATGGCGGTGAACCATGGGAATTTTTGAAGTCTCTCGATGCGCTGATAGACGGGCCATTTATCCTAAAAAAACGGGATCTCAGCTTGAAATATCGTGGATCCAGTAATCAGAGATTACTACATCTGGAGCCTGGTACTGGCAAAATTGTGAGCGTAGAATAAATTTGCTATAATAATAGTAAGTTTGGAGGCAAAAATGGAAAATGCGTTTGTGGTGACGCCGATGAGCCAAAATTTTAGTTTGGAGCCAGGTAAGACTTACAATGGTAGTATTACGGTAGCAAACTCAGGGAGTGCTACAAGTGATTTTGCGTATAAAATATCTGTGGCGCCATATAGCGTGATGGGTGAAGGATATGATGCGGATCTCGCCACAATGTCCAATAGATCTATGGTGGTGGATTGGATAAAAGTTGAGAATCCTAAGGGAACTTTGAAGCCAAACGAGACGGTACAAATTAATTTTACAATTACTGTACCCGAAACGGCTCCGGCGGGCGGACAATACGCATCGCTTCTAGTGACGGAGGATACTGAGGCGGCAAGTAATCAAGGGGTAAAGGTAAATAGCGTTTTTGAAATCGCGAGCCTGGTATATGCCAATGTAGCCGGAGAAACTGTAACCGGTGGCGAAATACTTGAGAATAATATTCCAGGTTTTGTGATGGCTGCACCAGTGAAAGTCGGGGCATTAATTTCTAATACTGGCAACATACATCAAACGGCAACTACTGTGCTGGAAGTAAAAAACCTGATTACCGGTGAAACTATTTTGCCTACCGAGCAAGACGATGGACGACATAGTGAAACTATAATGCCGGAGACCACTAGGCGGGCAGAATATGAGATTGCCGGATTGCCAGTAGTAGGCGTGGTGCGCGTGAGTCAGACTATATATTATAATGGTGTATCTTCTATTGAAATGAAAGATATGTTGATCTGCCCGATTTGGTTTATGGTGGTGACTTTTGTAGTGATATGTGGTGTAATATTTGGTGGCATTTTTGGTATTAAAACTTATAGGCGCAAAAAGTCGGCGCGAAAAATCACCTAAAGTACTTGTGTTTTGCTGGGAAAAAGTAGTATAATAATGATAAACATAACCTAAATGGAAAGAAATATGCATAAAAAGGCTATTGTGGGATTGATGGGGGTGTTAGCGCTAACTGGTGCTGTTTTAGGAAGCGGTATAGCGTTTGCAGATGATTCAGTGGACAGTGGTTCTACTACGAATGATACTACGAATACAGTTTCTAGCTCTGCTTCAGCTAATGCATCCGTAACGGTAAGTGCGGCATGTAGTTTTGAGAGAAGTGGTAGCGGCGAATATACTGGTATTTTAGCTAACAATAGCAGCGCAACGATTACTGGTAGTACTTTTGCTGTGTCTTGCAATGATGCCGGAGGATATGATATTTATGCGGTAGGATATTCAAATAATACTTTTGGCGTTACGGATTTGATTTTTAACAATACTATAGATAGCCCTTACAATATCAAAACTGATGGCACCGGGAGCAATTGGGGAATGAGTCTAACCGCGGCCTCTACCGACAAACCAGTAATAGTTAGTGGCTTTGGTGATTCTAAAAATCCACATGTTATCCCGAGTACTTACACAAAGATAGCTTCGTATAATGGGGCAACTTTAGGTGATAGTGATAGTGATAATTTAGTTCCTCAGAATATCACAGTGTCATATACGGCTAATGCTTCTTCTACCCAGCCTGCTGGGACTTATACCGGAGCAGTGAAATACACCATGGTGCATCCTGTCGCAGTCAATGTGCCGTATTTTGTAGTCTTTAATCCCAATGGTGGCAGCATACCGAGTGACGGTTCAGCTACATCGGTTGCGACGACCATGAATGACCAAGCCATATTTGCAGATGAGCAAACGACACTCGCGACTAATGAATATACTAGGACAGGATACACCTTTGCAGGATGGAATACTAAAGCTGACGGCACAGGGACTTCGTATGCAGATGCTGCTGAAGTTGTAAACCTGACTACTGCTGGGGGAGAGGTTATACTGTACGCAACGTGGACTGAAAATACATAATGATGTTTAATGTCTTTTGCTACTGTTAATATTGTATTGATGTTATAATAAATAGTATGAAAATTGCGGTTTTAGGAGCGGGGGCGTTTGGTACGGCGCTCGGAGGGATTTTGGCCGATAAGGGCTACGATATCGATTATTATGATTCACGATTGGAACGTGAAAAATTATCAGACGTGTTGGCGGACGCTAAATATATAGTACTTTGCGTGCCATCTAAAGCAGCGCCGTTTCTGCTACCATATCTACCCAAAAATAAACCTCTGATTGTGGCGACAAAAGGGATACTGTCTGATAAAATATTTGCAGATTTTAAAGACTTTATGGTACTAAGTGGCCCAGGGTTTGCCGACGATATAAAAGCAGCCAAAAAAACTAAACTGACGGCCACAGATGATAGAATAATTGAATTATTTAGCACAGATTATCTTACTTTCGATAAAACCGACGATAAACGTGGGGTATTAATGTGTGGCGCACTAAAAAACGTGTATGCTATACTGGCTGGGCTAGAGGAATTAGAGCCGAATACAGAAGAACATGCTAGATTCCTAACAGAGGTGTCGGAAGAAATGAAGGCGCTTCTTTCAGCCAATGACGCGCAGCCAGAAACGGTAGATTTGGTATGTGGCAAAGGGGATCTTAAGATCACCTGTGCTTATCCTTCGCGCAATTATGAATTTGGGCGGATTTTATGCAAAAATCCTAATGCTGAGCCAGAAAAGACCGTCGAAGGCATATCTACATTAAAGCGCATTAAGCGAGGCGAGATAATAGTACCCGCCGAGGTCATAAAGCTAAAAGAATTGATAGCTAGGAGCGATAAATGGGCCTAAATGCCAAGCAAAAAGAGGCCGTAGAGTACTTAGACGGGCCGCTTTTGGTGCTAGCGGGGCCAGGTACGGGCAAGACACAACTACTATCCGAAAAAGTGGCATATATTTTAAAAAATACGGACACTAACCCAGAGAATATTTTGTGTTTAACTTTTACCGAGACTGGCGCTTCTAATATGCGTGAGCGCTTAAAAAGTATTATCGGCAAAGATGGCCTAAAGGTAAATATTGGCACTTACCATGCCTTTGGTACGGATATTTTAACTCAGTATAAAAATTATGCAGAGGATTATGATAGAAAGCTAGACTCTGCCATAGACGAAGTAACGCAGTTCAAAATCGTTCGTGACATCCAGAATAAATTACCGGGGCGCGATATTTTGCGCGGTGATAATGTGAAGGACATTATTAGCGTGATATCTTCGGCAAAATCTGCGGGACTTTCGGCAGATGATCTTGCAAAAATCGCCGAGCAAAACTTGGAGGATTCTAAAGTATTATCCGAAGCGATTTCGCCATTACTCAAAAATATTGTTCCACGTGCATTTAAAGAATCTTACGAGAATGCTTACCGGCCAATATATGAGATACTTATAAACTATGCAGACGCACGACCGATTTTGCCTGGAGTGGAGCGTTCTATCGCAGGGCTAGCGCAAGGTCTAAAAATAGCCATAGTAGAAGCAGAATCTGCGGAAAAAATTAAGCCGCTTTCTAGCTGGAAAGATAAATATTTCGAAAAAGACGAGAAGGGAAATTACCGACTCAAAGATCGCGTGGCTAATAAAAAATTGCTCAGTATTGCTAAGGTAATGGGCGAGTATGATGAGTATTTGTGTGATAATGGCCTATATGATTTTGATGATATGATTCAAGAGGCAGTACGAATACTAAAAACCGATAATGGTTTTAAGCTTACGCTACAGGAACACTACCAATTCATCATGTTGGATGAGTTTCAGGACACTAATCCATCGCAATTTGCGATAATCAAACAGCTAACAGACTACGAAAAGCCAATGATTATGGCGGTGGGCGATGATGATCAGGCGATTTATGAATTTCAGGGAGCGCTTTCTACAAACTTAACAGATTTTCAGGCACATTACGGGGCAAACGTAATACCACTGGTAGAAAATTATCGTAGCACACAAGAAATTTTGGATTTTTCACACAAGATTATCAACCAAGCGCCGGATAGGTTTGCGGATAAGGAATTAATAGCTCATAAGCCCGCGCCGGAAAACACGCAGATTTTTCGCCATGAATTTTTAAGTTCGGACATGGAGTATGATTTTATTGCACGAAAAATTCATCAGCTGATTAAAGCTGGTGTAAAGCAAAGTGACATCGCTATAATTTCGTATAAAACTAAATATTTTATGCCGCTTTTGCCATACCTGAAGGCGCGACCAGAGATAAAAATTGCTTATGAGAAGCGCGATAATTTATTTGAGGATGAAGTAATACACGAAATTCTCACTTTGGCACGGTTTATTTATGAAATAAAGAATAATCTGAGTGGCAATACGTCTATTTTGGAAATTTTGGCATATCCATTTTTTAAATTACCGATGTTAGAAGTAATAAAAGTTACCAGTGAGGCCAGAAAAGATCGTAAGGCGATATTTGAGCGTTTGGCTACTTCAGAAAATGCGGAAATTAAGCAGGTGACGGAGTGGCTAGCAAATTTAGTGGCAAAATCGTTTACTGAGCCGCTAGAAATAATATTAGATTATATAATTGGTACGGCAGAGTTAAGCGGCTACCGCTCGCCACTCTTAGCATATTATACAAAAGATGACGAATATAGGGCATTTAATCTATATGAGAATTTGGCTTCACTGAGGGGAAAGTTGAGAAAGCATTTTGGCGAGAAGAATCTAAAATTGGATGATCTAATTGATATGATAGATGATTATGAAGCCGCTGAAATGACACTGAATAAGATTAGCCCATATAAAGATGCAGATGAGGTCGTACAAATACTAACCGCACATAAAGCTAAGGGGCTCGAATTTGAATATGTATTTATTATATCGGCAGACCATGTGGCATGGGGCAAAGGTAAGGGAAACAACAACTTATTGGCTCTACCGAAAAACTTAATGCAGATACGACACACTGGCACCACGGACGGAGAGAAACTACGTATATTGTACGTGGCTTTAACGCGGGCAAAAAGTACGCTATATATTACTAATTCTTTGCATGATTTTAATGACAAAGCGCCGGATAGATTAGAGTATTTCGAAGAGTATACGGATGGTGACGAGGTAATTTCGCCATTAATTCCGGCCGGAAAAGTAGATTGCCACTATGAAGCAAGCGCGTCCGTTTCTTCCGACAAAACAGAGAATCTGAAGCATTGGTTGGCGCCATATACCAAGCTAACGCCCGATATGCGAGCAATCTATCGGGATAGAGTGAAGAATTGGCGAATGTCCGCGTCGAGCCTAACTTCGTTTATAGACATCGTATATGCTGGCCCAGTGGAGTTCTTTAAGCGGCAAATTCTGCGTGCGCCGGCAGAACCAGAAACGGAAGCTTTAGCTTTTGGTGATTTGATACATAAAACTTTCGAGATGGTGACGAATCAAGGGATTTCTGACGAAAAAGCAGTAGAGTACTTTTTGGCAGAACTCGAGAAAAAGGAATTACCACAAGATATTATGCAAAAAATTCGCGAAAAGGGCCCGGCTGATCTTGCGGTTTCATTAAATAAATTCGGGGAGATTTTGCGCCAGGGTAAGGCGGAAGTAAATCTTGCACCAGAGAAATTATCTATAGATGGTGTGCCAGTAACTGGTAAAATCGACCATATATTGATAGATGATAATGCCAAAACGATTGAAATTTATGATTTTAAGACCGGTGGCTATCACAAAGAAAAATGGCGCTCGCACGCTACATTATATAAATATATGTTGCAATTAGGGTTTTATAAGTTGCTCTTAAATAATTCGCCGACTTATAAAAAATATAAGGTGGAGCGGGCACATATATTATTTGTTACGCCAGATAAAGACGAAGAAGTATATGACAAAGTCTATGAATTTAACGATGAGGACGAAAAAGAGTTGGTCGATTTAATGCGTACTATATATAATATGGTAGAAACTTTGAATTTTATGGATGATGCGGAGATATTCAGGATGGCGGATGACAATTTGGGGCTTAAAGATATCAAAAACTTCATTGAGCTACTGCTTGCAAAAAGCATCAAGATATAATATATATGGTATGTACGCAGTTTTCGAGATTGCTAGGTACCTGTTGCGATGAGTGCCGTGTGGTTTCGGTGACCGTATATGAAATATGCAAAATATAGCACTTTTGAAAGGTGGTGAAAATGAGTGGGCGATATCGTTATAAAAGATCTGACAATGGGTCGATCTTGGACTTTTACTCCGACCAATGCTGGCTACTATGCTGCAGCAGCGAAAATCGAAGAGATTATTCAGCAAGGTCATAGGGCCGGAGGAGATGTAGGTCGCGTAAGGTCTTATACTGGATAAATCACTCCCACAGATGGCAAGACTTCGGTCTTGCCATTTTTCTTGAAGTGTGGTAGAATAAGACTAATTATGGCAAAGAAGAATAATACTAAAAGAAAGCTTGTTGGTCTAGTTTCTGAGGAATCTGGAGTTCGTGCGTATTACACCAAGAAAAATACCATGAATACACCCGATAAATTAAGTCTTAGAAAGTATGATCCGGTGCTTCGTAAGCATGTTCTCTTCGTAGAGACTAAGAAAAACCTTGGCCGCAACGAAGTAAAGGAAAAGAAACGTTAAAAAATCCCCCGAAAGGGGGATTTTTGATATAATAATATTGCGATGAAAATTGAATTTATTCCGATTAAGACTAGGGTCGTCCGTGCCCCAAAGGATGACATATATGATATTATCGATTCGCTTGATATTCGGGAAGGCGATATCCTTTTTATTACTTCTAAAATTATGGCGATACATCAAGGTAGAACTTGTAAAATTGGCAGTATACAAAAGGATTCCTTAATCCGCCAAGAAGCCGATAGATATTTATTATACTCAAATACTGCGGGGAATTTTAATGTAAATCTCACCGTGACACAAAATGTATTAATTCCTGCCGCAGGAATAGATGAGAGCAACGCAAATGGATATTACGTACTGTGGCCGAACAACATAGATGGTCTCTGTCGGGAAATTCGTCAGCATTTAGTTGGGAAGCATAAGATTAAGAAGTTGGGTGTCGTGGCGACCGATTCGCATACAACACCGCTTCGTTGGGGCGTAACCGGGATTACGATTGGACTTGCGGGCGTAGAGCCATTGAGAGATATCCGTGGAAAAGAAGATTTATTTGGGCGCAAGCTGCAACTGACGAAGGTTGATTTAATAGATCCATTGACCTCAATGGCGGTATTATTAATGGGTGAGGGAGATGAATGCACGCCAATTGTGATTCTGCGTGGATACGATGGAATACCATTTTCCGATACCGCATCGATGAAGGATTTCAAAATTGAACCTGAAATGGATTTATATGGGCCACTTATTGAAGCTTTACCGAAAGTTTAACTATATTGCAACAAACGGTAGTTTATGTCGCGGAGGACGTTCTCAAAATACATGAAACTTTCGTATGGGGAGGCGTAGGCCGAAAAGTAAGCGTGTACGTCGCCATCATGCCAGTATTTAGTACACATAGAGTATGGGTGGTCTGACGTGGTCATATAACGCCAATCTTTAATCAAATCTTGATCTTTAGTGGCAAGTAGTTTTTCGCGCATATTGTATAAATCGTTCATAGCAGATGTCTGCATAGAATTAGAGAGCCAAGCGGACAAATCGCGTTCAGTATCGGCCCAAGTGACAGTTTCTGGCATGGAAATATCACTAATAGGTTCGGAAATATCACAAGCCTCTGATACTGTAACGAATTTATTTTCGTATTCGGAAAGCCAAGCCGGAATTAGATTATTCATGAAGCTAAAAATACCGGTATCTTGCCATTGATGCTCGCCGAAGGTTTCAAAATCCATAAATAAATTAATTAGATTACCGCGCAAGCATTCCATATTGAGCCAATTTTGATATTTTGGCACGGTGAGCGGCCACTCATCCCAATTACGATTAGAAAAACGGAAGGCTATGTCGTCTGACAAACGATAATTTTTAAGTAATAATTTTAGATTCTCACAGCCAGACGGACGATAGACGTAATTTGGGCTCCTCCAACCAAGAATTTTATCCCAACCTTCGGCCAGGATGCCTTTGTAGCCTTTTTCTTCGGCCCAGTGAGCAAGATTATCATTATATGCAAGCTCGGTATTACGAAATACTTGTGGAGTTACGCCAAAAATTTCTTTAATTTTGCGAGTATGTTGTTCTACTTGAGTGTTAAATTCGTCCAGATTATAGAAAAATGCCAATGAGTGGTAATATGTTTCGCCAACGATTTCTACTTGGCCGCGTTTTACCATACGGCGGATTTGCACAATGAGTTCTGGCGCCCATTTTTCGGCTTGCTCTAACCAGGTACCCGTAATAGAAAACGAAACTTTGAACCCGGGATATTTTTGCATATTTTTTTCGAGGAGATTAAGCATAGGGCGATAAGATTTATCGGCGACCTTCCTAAAAATACGCTCGTTGGATTGACGGCCATTGTAATGATCGTGGAAATAATTAGAATCGTTGCCAACATCAAAAATAGAATATTCGCGATAACGAACTGGCTGATGGATATGTAAATACAAACAAATCGCGCGCATTCTACCTAAACCTCTTATGTTTGATATTTCTATTATAGATCTTTAGACACTTTTTCGCAACTTGGTTCCAGGAAATTTTCCGGTATTCGTGTTTAACGTTATTCTGCAGGCTCTTGCGAAGCGCAGGATTTTCTGCTACTGCCAATATTTCATCCGCCAACTTTTTTTCATCCCAGAAATCATATTTAAGAGCAGACCATATGATTTCCGATACGCCAGATTGCTTAGTAAGAATTAAAACGTCGCCGTGGTGGGCAGCCTCGAGCGCGGTAAGACCAAATGGTTCAGAAATGGAGCTCATTACAAAAACATCAGATACAGAATAAATATCGCGAAGTCTTTTGCCACGGATGAAGCCGGTAAAGATAACATTTTTAGAAATACCTAAATCTGCAGCTAGATTAATTAATTCGTTGCGTTCTTCGCCATCGCCTGCAAAAAGAAATATTAGCTTGGGATTTTTAGAAAGCGCCATAGCGGCGGCACGCATAAGGTTATGTAGACCTTTCTGTACGGTAAAGCGGCCGACCGTAGAAACCACAGTGTAGCCAGCTGATTTGAGGCTCCTCAGATAATTATAGGCATTGTTATCGAATTGATACGCTTTATTTTCGTAATTTTCGTCGAGGGAATTATAGACTACGGTGATTTTAGAAAGTGGAATGTGATATTTTTCGTGAACGATACGCTTGGTGGTCTCTGACACGGCAATAATTTCGTCGGCAAGCATTAAGCCCTCGCGCTCTACTTCATGAATGAGTGGATTGCCATAGTGCATTCCGGCGCGATCATATTCTGTAGCATGGACATGAGCGATGAGTGGGATTTTGTACTTTTTCTTGGCCAGAACGCCCGCTTCATAAGTGAGCCAATCGTGAGCGTGAACGACATCAGGCTTATATTCCATGAGATATTTTTCGACAAATTCGCAATATGATTTCTGAACATCGCGAATAGAAACTAATTTTTCTTTTTCCACAGTAGGGATAATTTTTTCTAGCAAACGCAAAGATTCATAAGCGCCACCGCCGTAACGATAAATAGGATCCAGATGAGTGGCAGATAAAATTTTCATAAATTTGATTTCTGGATGATCTGCTTCGTACGGAACGACAAAATCAATGTCTGCACCTTGGCTAGCAAGTGCACGTGCCATATTAAGACAGGCAACACCAAGTCCCCCGCTATTATGCGGTGGAAGTTCCCATCCTAACATAAGTATTTTCATCTCTACCATTTTATCACGTTTTATGGTAAAATGATAGGGAACATTAAATTTTAGGGGTGTAGCTCAGTTGGTAGAGCAGCGGTCTCCAAAACCGCGTGTCGTGAG
>CAMKRV010000007.1 GCA_946415265.1 uncultured Candidatus Saccharibacteria bacterium
TTTTAGTTATATCTGCTTTAGTGTTAAGTTCTTTTCATTCTTCTGCTGTTACTAGCGGAGCTTCAGTGGATAATTTAACGTTATCTTTACCTACTTCATGTACTTTATCTAGTACTATTAATAGTCCACATAATACTACAATGGTCAGTGGATTATATGAAGAGAATATAGGAAAGACTACTATTACTACATTATGCAATGACAGTAACGGATATGCTATATATGCTAGTGGCATTAGTGATAGTATAGTAGGCAATAATACATTAATTAGTAGCGTTAGTAATAACCACAATATAGAAACTGGTATATATCAGCAAGGAGACACTACTTCTTCTTGGGCTATGAAATTGGGAAATATAGAGAGCGATACGTCCCCTACTCCACCAATCATAGAACAAACTTATGACAATACCTATGGCCTAGTTCCTAGTACTTGGACCAAAGTAGCAGGAAGACAATCTGGTACTACTGACATGATTACTGGTTCAACCTTTACTACTACTTATGCAGTATATACCTCTCCTACCCAGCATGCTGGTACTTATACTGGACAAGTAGCGTATGCTTTAATACATGGGTCTGGAGATAGTCCTACGCCAATATATCTCATGCAAGATGTAGCTAATTGGAAAGATAGTCTGCGGCTAGAAGAAAGCGTGCAAGCGGTAGACATAAGAGACAGCAAAACTTATTGGGTCACAAAACTCAAGGATGGAAATATTTGGATGACACAGAACTTAGACTTTGATATAGAAGCCAATACGATACTTAATTCCAATACTACAGATCTAAATGTAGCTTATGATTCTAGTACTGGACAATATGCAGAATATAGTGATGGATACACGGAAAGTAATAATATCATCTACTGGCAACCAGCTAGTAGTGCTACTACTATAAACTTTACTGGCGGAAATGGTACTACCATTATTGGATGGCAAGATAGCAATACTACACCATATACTGCCAATAAGACAGACAGTTCAGAAACAGGACATGCTTCACTAGGTAATTACTATAACTGGACTGCAGCTATAGCATCTAATAACTCTTCTTCATTAACACAAGATACATTAAGTGATATATCTAAGAATCCTAAGAACTCTATATGTCCTAAAGGATGGAGATTGCCTACTATATCCAACCAGTCCGAGGCATTAGCTGGTTCTACTAATGAGTTTACAAGGTTGAATTATCTTTATAATAGCAATCAAACTACTATAAATACAGGGTTGGTGGCTTCTCCGGTTTTTCTATTATATGCACAAGGCAGAATTTACCTTAACGAGCTTGGATTAGTGGATCAAACTGGCTTATATTTCTCCAGCACAAATTCAAGTCTAAACAACAACTATCGCCTAGTCGTAAGAACAACGTCACCCCAAGTGACCCCAGCACAGCAGGCGAATAACGGAAGACAAGCGGGCTCCTCACTCCGCTGCATCGCTAGATAACTTCATCAATCCTCCCCACTACTTCCCCCAAAATCTCCGGCAATTTTTCCTTCTCTTCCGGCGTAAACTTAGAAAGCACAAAATCCATATCCCCCATTTTGCGCCTTAGCTCATCATTCCCAGTACCTACGCGCAATCTCGCAAACTCTTCCGTACCCAGTGTAGAAATTATGGATTTCAGCCCATTATTCCCCCCAGCCGAACCCTGCGCCCTATAACGAATTTTCCCAAATTCCAAGTTAAAATCATCACACACCACTAAAACATCGCCTAACAAAATCTTATAAAACCTCATAAATTCCTGTACCACTCGCCCACTTTCATTGTAATAATCCTGCGGCTTAATAAAAATCGTATCCTCCTCACGCGCCCACAGCGCCCCAAACTTTGGCTTATCTTTCCACCCTATTCCGCGCACTTTAAAGTAAAAATCTAACGCAAGAAACCCAAAATTATGCCGCGTAAAATTATACCGCGCCCCCGGATTTCCCAAACCTACTACTAATTTCATATCCGTATTATATCACACCTCAAAACCCAATCTAAAGGCTCGAATAAAAAGGCAAGCCAAAGCCCCGCCGTAGCGGGGCTTAAAAGAGGAAATGAACATTATGGAGATATTACTCTCCTCGGAACTGTCTTTTTTGTGCAGCTTGACGCTCGGCAATTCTTTTTACCAAGGGGTGTCTTACTACTTCTTCTTCAGTAAAATGCACTTGGGCCACTTCCGGATCGTTTTCCAAAAGCCGCGAAGCATACACCAGGCCATTATGAGACTGGTCTAGCCACGGCACATGGACTTGCTCCACGTCGCCAGTTATTATCATTTTGCCATTTTTACCAATACGCTTTATTAACGTATCGGCCTGACGCGCGTTTTGATCCTGAAATTCGTCATAAAAGGCTATCCTGTAAGGAAAGGTGCGCCCACGCGCCTTGTCTACCGGGATACTTGAAAACCAATTCTTCCAGATGTTTTCAACGCGGTCTTCGAGCTTATTTTTAAGAGAATCTTCTTCGGGTTCTTCTTCATACGGAACATAGAAAACTTCTTCTTCTTTTTTAGGCTCTCCTTTTCCTATTTTGGACATTCCTTTGCGGATATCCTTGTCCGTATCCATCAGGTATACCATCAAGGCGTCTTTTATTGCCCGTATACTTGGATCCATTTTCTCCTCCAAGTCTCCGGGCAATGCGCCGGTGTTACCACGATCTTCGCACGGTACTACTGTAATCTCAATGTAATCGTTCCTCTTACATGCTTCATAGCCGTATGCTGTAGCCATATAAGTCTTACCAGACCCAGCCGGCCCAGTACACACTATTGCTGATATGCTTGGCTCTGCCAAAGCCTCAGCATAAATAGCCTGGCCAGGATTCCTCGGAGCCACCGGAAATTCGTATAGGTGCTTGAGCTGTACGATGGCATGCTCTCTTGCATCATATCTACCGATATTTGAGAAATACTGGTCCTCTTTAGGATCGTAACCATCAATAGGCTCGTCTGAGTGCATTATGATGAATTCATTGGCCACAAGTGCCGGCTGATTGGACATATACCACTCCCATTCTTCTAGCCCTAGCGCATGAGTCTCCAGAAAGAGACTCAAAAGGTCTTTTGGGACTGTTACTTCTCTTCTACCGGTATACGGCTCGGGGTATTTATAGCCGTAGCCACTGGTAGTAATACCGCGGATGTCAGCTCGTATTGACAGACCATTGTCATTGGTCAGTATAGTAAGCTTGTCGAGCCCACTCTGAATACTTTGGTCGCAATCAATCTTTGTTGCTGCGATCAATGCCGTCAATATAATCTGCCCATCCATGTCGTCACTTGACGGCGAGAAGAAGATGCCCTCTTCCTTGGTAAAATCTTTGGTTATCGGCATGATTGAAAGCAGCTGCTTCCGCTGCTTTATCTTTACTGCTGAGTCCAAGTTATACGAAGCTGTATATTCTTTCGGAACTCCTCCTGCCCTGGTTACCTTTTCGCCCTTTCTTCTTAACCTGTTGAGGCGCTTTAATAGTAGCCTAGCTACACTACCGCGTTCACTCTTCTCTTTTTTAAAGCTTGAGAGTTCGCGAATTACCGCTGACGGTATTATCAAATGCGCACCAGTAAGGTCAATGGTAGGTGAGTCCAATTCAACGGCTGGGCCGTCTAATGGCGACACAATATCCGGATAGTCTATCAAGATATTAGTGTCAATCACATAGTACTTCCGATCATTACTCAATTCTAATTCCTCCTTTGTAAAAGTACTTAAGCTTTTTCGCCTACGAAAAATGAGAGCAATCAAATCACTCCCACCTAACCTTATTATACATTATTTACGAAGATTTGGCTATTTCTTATCTTGGCTATTTTTGTCACTACGATACGAAAACATTATCGGCGTACCTATAAAAGGATATTTCTCGCGAATTTTTCTCTCTAAAAATCTTTTCCATGACCAGTGCAGCAGCCCCAACTCATGCCCATGCACCACAAACCACGGCGGACAGGTATCAGTTTGCACGATATATTTTGGCTTTGGTCGTGTATTTTTGAGCCCTGCCGGCGGATGCAACACTATCGCTTCGTTCAAAATCTTATTCAAGTCAGAAGTTTTAACCTCCATATGGCGATTTTGGTCAATTTCTAGCGCTAGTTCAAACAATTGCGTTACATTTTCGCCCGTCTCTGAGCTAGTAATTAATACCGGCGCATACGGCAAAAAATCAAAATCTTTTTCCAATGCGTCTATCAAAAAGTCCGCCGCCGTGCGATTTCCTACATTTTCTTCACCAAAATAATTTGTCGGCGTAGCTTCGTCCAAAAGATCCGACTTTGTCACCACCATAATGATACCCTTACCGGCCTCCACGATCTGCCCCGCCAAAGATTGATCTAGCTTGCTATGCGGTTCTGTAGAATCCACCAATAATGCACAAATATCCGCTTCTTCTATCGCCGCAAGCGTCCGAATCGCCGAGAATTTTTCAATCCCCACCTCACGCTTACCAGGCTTTCTTAACCCCGCCGTATCCAAAATTTCCAATTCCCGCCCCTTATATTTTACCGTCACTCGATTGATATCCCGCGTTGTCCCCTGCCGACTAGACACTATCGCTTGTTGTTTTTTGCCAAGCGTATTAAATAACGATGATTTCCCCACATTTGGCCGCCCAATCAAGGCAATTTTCAAAACATCATCATTTTGCGAGACTTTACCCTTCGGTAATACACTTTTTAATTTATTAATCCCCTGCCCAGTAGTAGCAGATACATAATAAATATTTTCCGGCGCAATTCCTAGAGCCCGAAATTCTGTCACCGGCAAGGATTCACCCAAATCGCACTTATTTAACACCAAATACACCGGCTTACCAGAGCTTAGCGCATCCTTTGCAATCCTCGCATCACGATGATCAAAATACTTCGCCGAGTCTAGCGTCACCAATATCACATCCGCCGCATCTATCGCATCGGTAATTTGGTCTTGGATTGATGCCTCAAAATCATCATTTGGATCCTTCAACCCAGCTGTATCTATCAAAATAAAAGAGTCATCAATCGTTGCCATCACGTTATCACGCGTAGTACCTTCTTCGCGCGCCACAATCGCGATATTTTTGTGCGCCATACGGTTAAGAATGCTAGATTTCCCAGCATTTGTTTGTCCGATCAACGCTACAATTGGCAACTTTTTCATGTTTAAATTATAGCAGATTTTAGCATAAAAAGCAAGGCTACCAGCCCTCTACGCTTATCCATAAAAATATGTTATAATTACATTTCTTGTTTATTTTTTCACACAAAAAATCCCCAACCGGGAACCATAACTTCATTATATCACACTTATGTTAAAATGTCAAGGTGGTGACTCCTGCGGGAGTCGAACCCGCGATTTTCTGGATGAGAACCAGACGTCCTGGACCACTAGACGAAGGAGCCGAATGTAGTTCCACAAGAAGTCTGCTCAGCAAATTTCTTCAGGAGCCACTACCACTATTTTAACACAAATTTATCTAATATTCAATACTTCCATACGCTGGCACCGCCGAGACAATTGTTTGGCCAGGCGCCAAAGCAATTTCCGCGCCATCCTCGCCAAAGAATTTTATTTGTTGATCTTTAGCGCCTTTAGCCCAAGATCCTTTAATAGCAGTGCCATTTTGAAAAATATATGCATCACCAGTCCCTATCGTAGTAATACTTTCATGGTAATTATCCGCCGCTTTGCTTTCCTGTACTACCATTGCCACCACTACTGCCGGTGACATTTGCGTCAACCTACATACATCCTCCGGATTTTTCTCGCCCAAATCCACCGCGTCACACTCGTACACATCATGAGCCACCCCAGAACCGTAACTTCGATTATAAGTATTAGTCTCCGCATTGTAATCATAATGCACATTAAAGCTCGCCCACCCACCAAAATTTAAATTAATGCTCGTAACATCTGCCACGGTTTCGGAGGTATCACCCGCAGCCATCTTAACGATATTTAACTTTTCTTTTACTCCTGCATCTACCCTAGACTTACCAGATTCATCTGGCGTCATCCGTGCAAATCCCTGAATATTAGAAGTATCGTAACCGTAATCTGCACTAAATTGTTTCAAATACGTAGCCGTAGTAAACAAATTATTCCACAGCCTAGCACCATAGGTCCCACGATACATATAGGTATAATCTTCGGATAAATCTTTATAGCCACCAGACTGCACCGCCACCAAAGCATCGTGCGCACCACCAGCATGCACAATCGTGCAATCAAACGGAGTATCCCACTCTAAATAATACATCCGAAGTGATCGAATCGGCCCAATCACTGCCGATGTTGGATTCTGATATATTGCCGCAAACCGCGTAATGCCAGCCTCTGCAATGGCCTCGAATATCACACCAGCTTGCGTTAATCCCGCCTGTGGCCGCGCACCGTCCGTACCGTTTGGTGTCTGGATACAATATGCCGGAGCCGTTTTTAATGATGCATCCGCCAAAGGCTCACCAGTCAAATCACTATATACTGCGCTATCATCTTTCTCGTCATTAATTTGCGGGAATTTTAATTCGCCAGCAACTTTACCTCCACTCAAAATGCCTACTACCAAACAAACTACACCACCAATTATCCCCACAATACCGCTCACAAGAAGCACAATACTCTTTTTATCCCAACCAGATTTTTTTCTAGTCTTTTTATCACCGCCAAACGCTTCAGCCAAATCCATCTCTATATGCTCCCCGTTTTTAGCAACTTTTGTTGGTTGTTTTTCCACCTTCATATAAGCTCCAAATTACTTATATTTATTTTAACACAAATCCATTATGGTTGTGCTATAATAAATATATGCTTAAAAGGATTGCTAGAGCTGCAACGGTGCTAGTGCTTATGGGTACTCTGTTTTTCCTTTTCCCGCCAAAATCCGCCATCGTCCATGCAAAAAACCCTGCCAATGTCACCTTCCAGGTCAACGTGCAAGAAGTCTTATCCGTTTCTATTACTACCCCAACCAATTGGGCTAAGGGTGACGTAGGAGATTTTCTCCGTAACAAAGTCACACTGGATGTAACTTCTAACAATATCAATGGTTTTACCGCCCTTATGAATTCCACCGATAGCAGCGCCAATCTCTATCATTCTTCTAAAGCCAATACGACTTTGCCAACCCTCACAGTAAAAGGTCAAACACGTGCTAACTTTCAAGCAAATCACTGGGGCTATTCTACCAACGATAACAAAGAAGCCGGCACATATGATCCAGTAGCAGGTTCTAACGGTACGCCTATTGTGCTCATCTCCAATGATCAGAGCACTGACAGCAATAACGGAAAATCTGCAACTTCTAGAGACATTTACTTCGGCGCTAAATCCGACATGAGACAAGCTTCTGGTACTTATTCCGGTACAGTCGTATTTAACATCATCTCTGGAATATTGCCAGCGGATAACGAAAGCGAGCCAACCACTCCAACCAATCCAGCCACACCAGATGAAAACAACGTCGCCACTTACGATCAAGCCAATAATCGCACTGTATACACCACCACTACCACAAACGCGGCCGCTAACGCCACCGAGCAAACCACCACCACAAATAGCAACACTACAAGTTCATATGCCGATCCAGCCGGCGTCACCGACAGTACCAGTTCCAATATTTACGACGGTTCCATGCTCAACACCGTCCTCGCCACTACAGCTTCCGTAGCTGCCGCTTCAGGCCTCATCTTCTTCATCCTTGCCAAACGCAAGAAAGACGATGACGACGAAGAAGAAACCGCATAAATATGTTATAATATAATATATGGAAATTATTACTAGGTTTGCCCCTAGTCCTACGGGGTATATTCATATCGGCAACGTCCGTTCTGCCATCTATCCTTATCTTCTCGCCAAACAAAATAAAGGCAAGATGATTTTGCGCATCGAAGATACCGACCGTGCTCGCTATGTAGAAGGCGCCACAGAATTAATAGAAGACACTTTGGAATGGCTCGGTCTCAATTGGGATGAAGGTCCCATTGTGGGTGGCCCACACGGCCCTTATTTTCAAAGCGAACGTATGGAGATCTATCACAAATGGGCTCGCAAATTAATTGAATCTGGTCGCGCCTATGCCGATCCTACTCCGCCAGAACAAATCGCCCAGTATCGCGAAAAATGCAATCAAGAAAAAGTTCCGTTTCTTTATCGTAACTTCCGTCCAGAAAATACTACGGAATGGAAGCCGGGCATTCCTCTGCGCTTCAAAGCCGAGCCAAAATCCTATACTTGGCACGACGAAGTCATGGGGGATATGCACGCTGGTCCAGAGGTCCTAGACGACATCATACTTATTAAAAAAGATGGCTACCCTACTTACAATTTCGCCCACATTGTAGACGATGCTGAAATGGGTGTCACACATGTCATGCGTGGCGTAGAATATTTATCCAGCACGCCAAATTATTTAGCACTGTACGAAGCACTACATCTCGCACAACCTAAACTTGTTTCCCTTCCGCACATTTTAGCGCCACAAGGCAATAAAAAACTCGGCAAACGCGATGGTGCTAAATCCGTCACCGAATATCGTGACGATGGCGTTTTAGCCGAAGCTATGCTAAATTATCTTGCCTGCCTTGGTTGGAACGACGGTACCGAGCAAGAAATCTATACAAAAGACGAACTTATCAAAAATTTCTCGTTGGATCGCATTCAGAATTCTGGCGCTCGCTACGACGAAACAAAATTACTCTGGCTAAACGGTCAATGGATTCGCCGTATTTTTACCGAACAAGGCGCCGAAGCTCTTTATGCTCGTACCACCAATTTCTGGCCAGAAATCGCCAATGATTTTTCTGACGAATACAAAATCAAAGTTCTATCCATTATTTACGATCGCCTCAAAACTCTTTCCGATCTTCGCGAAATGACCACTTATTTCTTTGAAGACCCTCGCATAGATATAGATATGTTAGTCAACAATAAATTTGTCAAAAAGCTTTCCGAAGCCGAAATAGAAGAGTTACTTAAACTAACTATTGCCAAACTCACCGACCTCAAAGAATGGAACGCCGACAATATACAGATAATACTAAACGAGCTACTAACGGAAACTGGCAAAAAACCAGCTGAGCTCTTTAGCCTCATCCGTATCGCTATTAGTTTTGCGCCATTTAGTCCAGCACTAAATCTCACCATGGATGTTTTGGGGCGCAATATCACCCTCGCCCGTCTCAATACCGTCGCTCGCAGTATTTAAACCAAAACAGAAACGGAATTCACTTCCGTCTCTGTTTTTAATCTAGTTTTCTTTGCTGAACTTTCTTTTTTCGAAAAAGAAAGTTCAAGGTTATAACGATGTCGCAATTGTATTTATTTGTTTCTTAGTTAACGATCCTGCAGTCGTATCAATTTTATAAACCACACCACCATTCACCCAGGCCGCATCACTGCCACTTATATATATAGTAAGCCCTTGTTCGCGCACCGTAGAATAATTTTCACCATATTCATCTTTTACAAAATTCGTCAAAAGCGCATTAGAATCCCACGATGATTGTTCTTCAATCAGAGAAAACGCATCACCCGTACCAGAATTCTTAAAATTCAAGGTTATCTTTCCATCTTCAGAAGTAATATCCGATAAGCTAAAATCACGTGGCACATAGCCAGGATATTTTGCATCTATACCAGTTTGCATTGCCGCTACCCGCATAGAGATATCCGGCATGTTTAAATTCACAAAATACACAATTGCAAACACCGCCGCTGCCGCACAAGAAAGTGCCAACACTACACGCCCCAACCCAAAATGTACCTTTGGTGCTTTTTGTTTCTTTATCTTCTTGGCTTCACTTTCAGAAGTTTTAGCCGCACTCGCTAAAGCTTTCTTGATAGCTTGGTCTTTCAATTCTTTAGCTGTCATCTTACTTACCATAGGGGCCGCGGTGCGTTCTTGCATTTTATTAATTGCCGACACCTGCATCGGATGCGCCACCGCTGGCGCTACTGGCTGAGTATCCTGCACTTTTTTTACGTCCAGCGTAGAGTTAAAATGCTTCACCCTAGAACTCCGCTTCACGGAAACCATCACATCCGTACTTTTCACGGGCCTCTTTACATATCTACGGTTAAGTGTAGTAGAAGCCTGCACTTTACGATGCGCAGCTGTCGCTGAATGTGTAGTATCTGATTTTTGCATTTTCACCTCGCTTATTCTTATATTAATCATACTCTTTCCCAACACAAAACGCAAGAGCTAATTTTATAAAAAATATGTTATAATATATACCGTATGGATCCAGAACGAACTAAACGCCGCCAAAGCGCCAAAATCATTATATCTGAAACCATTATGGTGCTTGCCGTAGTAATTACGGTCACCATATTAGCTTTTATCGTTTCTGGATATTGGCTTAATTCAGATTTCAAGGTAGAACGTAACGGCCTTTTACAAATTTCTTCCGTACCCACCGGCGCAGATATATATATAGATGGCGATTCGTCTTGGCTCCAACGCACCAATACTTCCAAAGTGCTTTCTTCTGGCGAACATACCGTCAAACTCACCAAAGATGGTTATGATTCTTGGCAAAAAACCATCAACATTTCCGAAGGCTTACTTTATCGCATTCATTACCCGCGCCTTTTCCTTCAAAATAGAACTCCAGAAAGCCTGCTAGACGTTACCGGCACCACACTCGCCACCACTTCTCCAGATCATAATTCCCTTATTCTTATAAATAACACCACTGAGTGGAGTTTTATCAATCTAGATTCCGACGAAATCAAACCAGAGCCAATAAATATTTCTCAAATTTTCTCTAGTGTTAGCCTTGCACCAGAAGCCACCACCGGTCTTTTCACCGGCACAGTTCAAGACATTAAATGGGATTACGATGGCACACACGCACTTTTCAAAATCAGTAACACCGACGCCACCGAGTGGGTACTTCTAGATGTTAAAAATCCCGCCAAAAGCATCAATCTTACCAGAGAATTTGGCGCCAATTTCAACGAAATTCAGATCCTAGATAATTCGTCCAATAATCTTTTAGCTATCAGAAACGGCAATCTTCACAAAATAGATGTCTCCGGCAAATCTATCTCCGCCGTACTCGCAGAAAATGTCACCAATTTCGACCATTATAATAACGAAGTTGTATTTTCTGCCACCACCACGTCAGAAACTCCGGTCAATTATATAGGTTTCCTCAAACTTGGCGATGACAAAATCACCACCCTAGAAGAAACCAATTCCCCAGTTTTAGTTACTCTTAGTAGATTTTACGACGACAAATACATCACCGTACTTTCGGATCGTCTAGTTTCTCTTTACAAAAAAGAAGATTTCACCAAGATCAGGGATTTTGAGCTCACATTCCAGCCCACTTCTATCAAAGTCGGCCACAACGGCGAATTTATCACTATGCCCCTAGACAACCAAATCGCCACTCTAGATATGGAAGCTATGTCTGTTACAGAGTGGCAGCCGTCCGGTACACGTTTTGGCTGGATAGATAATGACATGGTTTACACTGTCGCAGACAATTCCCTTACCGTCTATGATTTTGACGGCTACAATCAACGCACCATCGCTAGTAACGTATCCGAACATTTCCCGGCTGCCATCACCAATAATAAATGGCTATATTATTTCAGCGACAACACTCTAATTCGTGAAAAAATCACCGATTAGCCACGCTAATAATAACTAATCAATTCCCCGTCAGCCAATTCCAAATCCCCTCAAAGAAGGATGGCTCGTTAGACGGAAATGCATCACTCGTATTCTGGTCCACCGTAGGCAAATCTTCTGAAGTCTCCGCCCCGTCATAACTTGGCGAAATTTGTTCCGCCGTCACTAGCAAACGATACCTAGAAGTCCCCAGCGGTGTGCAAGTCACCAACGTAAGTAATGGTTTATCCGTATCCACTACTAGTGCCGCCACGTTGCTCGGCTCTACTACTTCTTTTTTTACCACACGGTAAGTATATCGCACCGAATTATAGTTTACATATATCAAATCGCCATCATCTAGCCGCTCTAAGCCAGAAAAGATATATTTATACGGATTAGAACTATACACATCCCCCGCCGAATGTCCCGTAATCACCAAATTTCCAATCTCCCCAGGATACGCACTCGCACCCGCTATCCTGTAATGCGCCACCCCATTATTCATTGCGCTCATCACTTCGTTTAGCGAAATCCCAAAATGTATCGGCACATCTATATTCAATTTCGGGATAATCAACCGCGGCTCTGCTGATACTGTTTGCGTAATTGTCGGGTCTATAGCTTCTATCTGCGAAGCTGGTGCATTTCCTGGCGATACATATGCCATAATTGGCGCAAAAATCAACCGGTTATATTGCAAAAACAATATTAGTAGCACCACCGCCACCCCAGCAAGTACCGGTATCCAATGCCGTCGCCGGCGCGATTTTTTTGCATTTTCTGTTGCTTTTTTACGAATTGTTCTTCTTAATCTACTCTTAATATCATCATCGTTTTCGGAAGAAACGGACGCGCCCCCTTCAGCATCCCCCCCTGTTAACGAAAGCCCTGCCTTTTTATCGCTCTTCATACTATTGCGCGTCAGCGTTCCTAATATTTCTTCCTCTTCCGCCCTGTTTCTAGCATCTTTCAAACGCTCTTTTTCTATATAAGTTCGCGCCGCCTTAGAATAATAATCGCTATAATACTTTTGATAATAATCTTGCCACGCCGAATGATACTTCTTCCAAGATTCTGAATTAATCTTCGGTGTTACCGGTTCATTTTTCAGATGAGAATCGTTATTTTCTGGATTTTTCGCTGCTTTTTTTGCCGCATCAGTATAAGCCGCTAGTACCTTTTTCCTAGCGATTTGTGCGGCCGTCTGCCTCTGTACGTCTCTAGAAGATAGCCCACCTTTTTCTGAATCCATAATAAAATTATAGCATAATTAGGGAAAATATGTTAAAATAACTACATGGGCGAGTGGCGGAACTGGTAGACGCGCTAGACTCAAAATCTTGTGATCGCAAGGTCGTGAGGGTTCAAGTCCCTCCTCGCCCACCATGTTAAGACTACATCTTGGAGGTCAAGGTATAGTGAAGAAAACCCCTGATTTGTCAGGGGCTTTCTTTTGTTATTCTCGCCCACCACGCAGAACAAGTCCCAAAGTGGCTTCTTTTAGTTTTAGATAATCCTACACTTTTACCAACCCTATTTTTCTTATATAATATATAACAATAAGTTTAATATGCTACGAATTTAGCAAAATTTGAACATCGAAGGAGAATTAAAGTATGCAATCAGATATTGAAAAACATTTTGCCGTAAGTGGTTTTGTTATGAACCAAGAAAAGACGAAACTATTAATGGTGTATCACAAAAAATTGAATACCTGGGTCATCCCTGGGGGTCATTTAGAGGCTGACGAATATCCAGCAGAGGGAGCTATTAGAGAAATTTTTGAAGAAACAGGAATTAATGCTACAGTAATTGATTCCAGCGAATTTACATTTAAAGGCAATAAAAAGGAATCGTCTATTGCTACACCTTACGCTATGCTTAGTGAATTCATACCAGAAAAAGGCGATAAACCTGCACACATACATATGGATTTTATATTTGTATGTATAGCCGACGAAGAGATTCCTAGAAAACGAGAAACCGAAGTCGCCGATGTGAAATGGATGACTTGGAAAGAAGTTTTAAAATCAGACACATTTGAATCTATTAAGGAGTTTGCAAGAAAAAGGGTTAGCAAAAAGGCAAAAATATAATATAAAAGTAATATATGGCCATTTTGGGCCTTTTTTTAATTACTTCTCATACACCGCACTGAAAATCCATAATTTTTACCCCATTCACTCCATTGAGCAATAATACCACTAAAATCTAAGCGACTTGCATTATTGTATCCTATCCTAACCTTAGCCCAAAAATCGCCATAAGCGCCGACAGCACCGTTAGAACCAGAAAAAAACACGCCATAGGTAGCCAACATTCCAGGATTATTACCACTATTCCACAACATTTTCGACGTCACATCGTTATAAGTAGGCAATGTCCAATTCTTTGGGCAAACAGACCCTAGCGCTAAACCATCATTAGCAGATGTCGCATTCGTACTCGTCGTTGTCGGGTCGTCGCACTGATACGGATTGGCTTTGGCTGCGTACCAATTGTAGTAATATTCATTGCTGTAATTGTTACCACTACCTTGGTTGTAATGTTTCATTATGGCCTTACAATAATAGTCTTGACTACTAGAAAACCAAGTTTCCGTTGGCATAGTAAAGGTTGTATAAGTAGCATTCGGCGTGATATCAGAATCTGCACTAGTAAGCACTCTAGCAATAGTGCCGCCATTGCCATCATCCATAGTATTGTCTAGTCTCAAATTACTCAGCATATAGCAATAATTACCAAACTTAGCTACAGTGTATGATTTGCCGTCTCTTGAATCTGTTACATTTATGCCGCCTAAAGTTTCATCATTGTAAGCAGGGCAACTTTCTAAGGCCAAGTTTTGCATAGCAGTATAAGAAGCCGCATCTTGGCTACCAGTAGCAGTTAAAGTTTCATCAACTGTCCCCACATTATAGGTGGTAGTGAGTAGCGTAGGGCTAGTTAGATTAGTCATAGAGCCACTCGTACTAGTCCAAGAGTCTAACGTATGGTTAGCTACCGGCACCACCGTTACGGCATACTTTCTACCTACTGGAGCATTAGAAAACGTATAGCTCCCACCATTAGTTATATAGAATGGTTTCCAGTTATTACCACTATCTGCCACTATAATAGTGTCTATGTTATTTCCTGCAGTAAAGGTAATAGTATGCACTTCTTGCCACATAGCATAAAGCGTAATGTCGGTATTATCACTAGTTTGGTTTATTGGAAATGTTCTGCTACCAGTACCGTCTTGGTAGTAAATATTACCACTGCAGCTATCTGTACTACCAGATGTTACTGGCAGTACATTGCACCAGCCAGCAAAGACATATCCAGATCTAGTTGGTTTAGTATTTGGCAGTGTAATACTTTCAGCCATAGTACTATTATTTAATGCTGCTGGAAGCCCACTCACTTCCCCTTCTCCAGCATTACCTTTATCAAAGGCAATTTCGTATGGTATAGGATTAGCCACTACCTGTATTACAAATGTATTTGTATAGTTCCCTTTAGACACTTCCGTATCCACCCTAGCACCTATAGCTATATTGTAGTTATTAGCCGTGTTGGCATTGGCTGTGTTAGTTGTATCCATACTTATAGACGTGGTATTAGTAGGAGCCGAGAGATAATTGGTACCAGTAGTAGTATTTAGGTTAGTTACTTTATATCCCCAAGTATTATTGTATTGGGTATTATTAGCATTGGAGAATTCTTGTTCAGTAATACCAGCACCAGTTACGCCTGTTACTGTGCCGATGGAGGATATTCTACCTACGACTGTTTGTTCATTGCCTTCTCCTGCTGTTTGTATTAGATTAGCTGCGTCTGTGCCAGTACTACTAGCTGCAATGCCTAGGGTATATCCAGCAAAGTAGTTAGTCATCACGCCTACCGTATTAGTAGTAGTATCAGACTTAGCAAAGGTACCCGTAGGCGAAATTGGTTTAAGATCTAGAGAAATACTATTTACCATAGATACATTTAGACATGGAGCAGTAGAATCCATACAAGGATCTAGAGCAAAAGTGAAATTACTACACAACATCAAATTAATTATTGTGCCAATAACTAAACCAGCCAAACAAAATAAGCGAGGTCGTAGTGCCAACGGAAGAAGTGAAAAGCCGTTGGCACTAAAACATCGCCTATTGCTATAGGATACCGCACCTTTTACTTTGTTTTTTAGTGAAGTAAATTTCACTAGCCTACCTTTCTGTTTTATTTTCTGGTGCCTACCTCCTACAAAAAATGGCACCGCAAGGGGTGCTGTATCACAATCATTTTCCAAAGCAAAGCTAATTCAACGATCTGATGCCTTACGGCGCCATTGTCGAACGTTCAATTAGCTTATTAAAAAACTTTGGAACTTAAATTGTAATACAGCACTTCCATTATAACCCGCTTATCCCCTCCCCGCAACCCTTGACTTTCTTAAAAAACATTACAAAAATACTATGCCAGAAAAACGTAGTATCCTACACCTAATTTAATAATTAAAATCACCCAGATTGGTGGTTTCTTGGCGCGTAGCGCTATTATTGATAGAGCAAGCGCCAAAAACCGCCGAGATGGGTGATTTTAATATTAAATTATTTATCCCAGTCAAACCCTTCGCCATAATGCCCCCACCGCGCAGTTTTTTCGTAAATTGGTCGCTTCAAATCCAGATATTTTATAATTCCATTTGGCGTAAGGTCATATCCTTCTATTTCTTCCGCTCTACCATCCACGATTACCGTTTTTTCCAAAGGTTCGGCATAACCAATCGCATATGCTAGCCGCACCAACACTTCATGTGCTTTGCGCTTTCTTAAATAATCCACCGCAATTCGCCGTGCCATATACGCCGCACTCCTATCCACCTTGGATGGATCTTTACCAGAATAGCATCCTCCACCTATCGCCACCCGTGGCCCATAGTTATCTACTATTAGTTTCCGCCCGGTCAGACCCGTATCCGCATCAAATCCACCTTGTTGCCAATCCCCAGCCGGATTAATATGTAGTTCCAGCTTCCCAGTTAACCCTTCCTTTTCTATAAACTCTCGCACTAATTTCTCTAATTCTTCACGTGGTGCATTTTGAAAACTCGCCACAATAGAATCAATACTTCCATCTGGCGCTATTGTAATTTGTGTTTTACCATCAAATGGATATTTTTCATATATATACTGGTTCAGCCGACGTGCCAGCACTACTTCGCGCGGCAACATTTCTGGCGTTTCATCACACGCATAGCCTATCATTATGCCCTGATCGCCCGCCCCACCAGTATCTACGCCTTGCGCAATTTCTGGCGACTGCTTCACAATTTTGGTATGCACTTCCACGTCATCTCCAGCAATCCGTTTTACAATAGCCGGAATATCCACATCCGCCGTAGATGTAATCTCACCAGTTACAAACACTACGCCGTGCCCGCCACAAGCCTCTGCCGCTACGCGCGCATTTGGATCTTTTTCAAAATACGCATCCAGTATCGCATCACTTATTTGGTCACATAATTTATCTGGGTGTTTCGGAGAAACGCTCTCCGCAGTTCTGTAGAACATATCTTTCCTTTCTGGTCGGATTTACCACCTTGGTCTAGCTAGGTTGGTAGGGGGTCTCCAGGCCGTTCCCTCGCCCCTTCTTGATATTAAATTGTTAATGTTACGATTATAACACGCTACATGTTAAAATAAAAATATGAAAATCGCGTTTTTTTCAGATTGCTATTTAGATCTCACCGGTGGCATCACTTCTTCCATCAATGCCCAAAAAGCTGCTTTAGAAAAAAACGGCCACACTGTCTATATTTTCAGTACCAGTTATCCTAAAACCCTAGAAGAACGGCAAAAACTCGCCAAGAGTTCAATTTTCCCCGTGCCTTCTTGCCGTTGGCTTATTCGTGGCGTTACACCCGTCTCCCGTCGCCCCAAGATCATTGAAAAATGGCTTCTTCGCGAGCATCCAGAAATCAAAAATTTTGATATATATTATATACATTACGAATCCGGTTGCTCTATCGCCGGACTCAATCTTGGCAAAAAACTCCACATCCCCACCGTTCAAGTAATGCATGGTCGCGAAGATATGGGAGTTACCAATATTATTCCTTTTGGATTTCGCACCATTGTAGCCACACTCCTCAATTGGTTCCACTCTTGGTATATTCCCCATCCTATCAAAATCCACCGCGATGATTACTTAGCCGACACCACTGCCAAAGCCAAAATGTGGACCATGATGGTAAACCATGCCAACTATGCCGACTACGTCATCACCCCCTCTCACCATTTCGCCAAAAAACTTACTCATTACGGCGTCAAACACAAAATCCAAATCTTCCCCAACGGCTATCCGGATCAAAATTTCCCAACCAACCCTACCGTTAAAAGCCTAAATCCCGGCGAACCACTCAAAATCATTTGGCATTCTCGCCTTTCTGGTGAAAAACGCATTATGCCGTTTCTGCAAGCCTTAAGCCAAGTTAATGGTAAATACCATTTAGACGTTTACGGCAGTGGCGCCGACCTAAAAAAAGCCAAACACTATGTCACCAAACATAATTTAAGCGTCACTTTCCATGGTAATGCCAAATTTACTACTGTCCAAAGCGCCATTCTAAAATCCCATTTGGACGTATTGGCTTCCTACAATTTTGACAATTATCCCATGACCTTAGTAGAAGCCGAAGCCGCCGGCGTACCAGCCCTTATTTGCGATCCGGATATGCAAGAAATTATTCCTAAAGACAGCTATATTTTAAGCGCTGGCCCCACTCCCATCCAAATGGCAAAAGCTTTAAACAATTTGCTCCAGCATCCAGAAAAAATCCAACAAATGAGCAAAATTATGTTAAAAAATCACAACGAAGTGTTAATTTCCAATCGTATTCAAATCTTAGAAAAATACTTTAGTGATATAATAAACTTATGAAATACTTAGCAGATTTACTTACACTATCAAGATTTATTTTAGCACTTGTCATTTTTTATTGCTGCTTTACAAATAGCGGTTCAGCCGAAGCGGTCTTTTTAATGTTTTTTGCAGCAGTCCTCACCGATGCTTTTGATGGAACTTGCGCCAAAAAATGGCCGTTCCCAAAAAATAAAACTCCGAAATATCGCAAATATGCCGCACTTTACGATATGGTTTCTGATGTTCTCCTTGCCGCCGCTCAAGTTCTCTTTGTCACCCTCAGAATCAATTGGATCGTTGGCTTCATCGCCATTATTTACTACGTCGTTATTTGCGGTAGCATCGAACTCATCGTTTATGGCAAATTCTTCGGCCATCCAGATAATTGCACCGCTAATTCCCTCACCAAAAAGAACTTTCCGCTTGCCAAAAAAATCGTCTTAGCTCGCCGCTACGGCTATACTATATGTCTCGGCATCCTAAATGCCGTTACTCTTTTTGCCGCCAATTGGCCGACTCCAGTTAAATATATCGGTTTCACCGCCGGCTGTTTAACATTTGTTTTCACCTGGTTCTTCCTCCGTCAACGCCGTAAAAATATTTCTCGCGACGCCGTAGATATCGAAAAAGAATTAACCGCAAAATCCAAAAAAGCCAAAAAATAATCAGAAAAACGGAACTTAGTCCCGTTTTTCTAGGCTACCTATTCTACCAGCCTCCCCCTCCGCCTCCGCCGCCCCCTCCGCCGGAGAATCCACCGCCACTACTAGACGATCCGCCACCTCCACCGCTACTAGAAGAAGACCGACTACCGCCACTGCCACTTATACTTATCGGTTCATGATAATTCGTAGAGGACACTATCGCCCTACTAATATCGTGCGAAATATCAGCCAACATCATACCATGCAGTATGTCAGAATCCACCGCCTCATTTATACTTTCAATTTCATAGTATTTTTTTAATTCTTTCATCCAACTTTCTTCCGCACCAAACAAACTCGCCCACGGCAAAAGTTTTTCATACAATTTTACAATTCCTTCATTCGAAGTATCCGCCCCTTCCACCGATTGCAAGAATTTTAATCTATCTGCCTCTGCCATATTAATATATAATTCTAATCCTTCTAAATATTTCACTAGTCTAATGCCTTTTTCGGTATATCGTTTATATTTATTAGTTTGCCTTTTCAATATCCAAGACGATACACAAAAAACGATAAATGCTATAAGCATCACTAATAATACCTTTTTGCCACCTACGATAATTGCGTTTTGACTCGGTATTAATAAGTCGCCTAAATTTTTTACAATGAACGGAAAACCCGCCGTTACAAAGAAATACGGCAAACCCGCCGTTATAAAGAAATAAAAAAACATAAACGCCCACACCAAGCCCACTATAGTAAGGCCGCTTCTAATTTTATTTTCATCTTTAACCAAATATCCATGTCTCTCTAATTTTCTTATTGCATCCTTCTTATAATCTTCTGCACATGTCGCTAAATATCTCGATGCCTTATGTTTTTGTATTGGATATTCATCACCTTTAGCCAGCCCACCATTTCCAGCTATTATATTCATCATTTCTTTTTGCGAACTACTTAATTCACCAGGTTCTACATTTAGTATCACTGCCCAATTATATTCTTTTTCATTCTCGATTTTTTTAATCGTCACAGCCTTACTTACCGCTAGCTCTAACAATGTCGCCACGTACGACGATTCAGTCTTTTTCAAGTATATCTGCTCACCATCCGCTACATATATATTATTTTCCGGCGGTTGATATTGTGGTGCATCAAACAATGATTTATACAAATCATATTGTGGCTTGGCCAATTTCCGCCATTTCAAATATTTTCGTGTCAAGAAAATCGCAACTAACACTATCTCACCCACTAACAATATCACCAATATATAGCTTTTCTCTAGCACCACCTTAAAAGTATCTGGCTTAAATTCTGCTACAAAAGTCAAATTTTCCCCTGCTGCCAAACCACCCGTTTCAAAGCTAAATCCGTCTTCCGTAGGCGTAATTACACACCTGTCTTCGCCTTTTTCGCCATAGCTCCCCACATAGCACCATGCCCTTTCAAACATATTTTCATACACTCCCTCTGGCATGTGCAGTCTCGCAATTAGTTTGCCAAACCCTTGTTTCCAGCCTGTACCATTGGCATCCCAATACAATTCTTGAAAAGCCTTTTTTGCGCCATCAATCCCACTTACATTTTCACCATCTGCCGTAAATTCCGTAATCACATCAGTATAATCATACTCCAAAGTATAAACCTGCTCACCATTTACATATTCACTCGCACTGCCTATGTACACTGTAAAATATCCGTCGTTCTCTACAATCTTATTTATATTTTCCGGTTTACCATTTCTGAGCACCGTCAGATTCAAAGCATTTTTATTTGCCACCGTCCGGTTCTCTCCGCCCTGATTCGTATACGGTATCGTCCTAGTAATCCCATGGTTCTGATTCATTTCCGGAAATACCGCCGTTAGCACTTCTTTCACATGCAAATTGCTCGTTCCATCTTCCAATTTAGTTAAATAATAATCTGCCGTAAAATCTTCAAAATAAAAATCCTGCGCATCCGCGAAAGTATTATTAATCGGCATTAAAATCAGCGCAAACACCGCGCCTAAAAATAAGCGTTTCAATTTCATACTCTTATCATATCACATTCAAGAAAATATCGCGGCTATCGTTGCCTGCACAAAATCACCAGGATTATATAAATTAAGCGCCACAATCTTAGCCGCCAGTTCTCCGCCCCATAGCATTATCGGCGAATATCCAGATTTCTCCATCGGCACGGCCTTCACTATACCATCCTTCGCTATCAATATCTGTCCATTATGCAAAGTCACTATATTTACCGGATAACTCAAAGTAAATTTATGCAGTACTTCCGTCACCTGTACCAAAGATTGCGACAAAAGTAGCATCTTCGGGTAATACACTGCTCTTAGTAGCTTTTGTATTTGCGCTAGCGAGCCAAATATCGCCAACTTTTCATTTAACAGCACTTCTTCCGGATTATTATCCGCAATCAAATCCACTGCATCGCGCGTTAGTAGTATTGGTTTCTCGGAAGAAGCACAGGCGCTCACTACGGCCTTACCAGTGATTGCATTTTTAGACAAATCCCCAATTAATAAATTATACTCGCCATTATTTATATCAGCTACTAATTCCGTACTATCTGCAAAAGATCCAGTTTCAGTAGATTCCAAAAACTTAAAATTCGGCATCAGCGGTAATTTACTTTTCAAAGCATCCGGCAAAATCAAATTCACCGTTTCCACCGGGTACTTTTCCGTCAAATATTCTGCGACTCTCACCGGTGTCCGGAAATTCTGACTATTCCCGCCGATTACATTCACCACGCCCTGTTTGCGCTCTGGTATATTCCATAGCAAATCCTTCGCTATATTTTCTTCTACCTTCTCAAAATATTCCATCAAAACTCCAAATCTATAGAAATCGGACAGTGGTCAGAACCCATATAATTTTCATATATTTCTGCGTCTTTCAAATTTTTGCGCAAACTACTAGAAATAAAGAAATAGTCTATCCGCCATCCCACATTATTTTCCCGCGCATGCCCCCAGTGGCTCCACCAAGTATATCGCTGTACTTCTGGATGCAGCGCGCGGAAAGTATCCACCAACCCAGCATCTAGCAAATTACTCACTCCTTGCCGTTCCTCATCCGTAAAGCCGGCATTATGGTGATTTGCCTTTGGCCGCGCTAAATCTATCTCGGTATGCGCCGCATTAAAATCTCCACACACCACCACCGGCTTAAGTCTCTCCAGCTCTTTCAAATATTTCCGCACCGCCGGGTCCCATCTTTTTTCCCGCAAACTTAGCCGCTCCAACCCTCGTTTAGAATTTGGCGTATAAATATTCACTAAATAAAATTTTTCAAACTCCGCCGTTTGCACCCGCCCTTCGTTTAGCGGATTACCAAATTGGTCTGCAAAATCTTCTTCCACCGGCAATACATTTTTTACGCTTAGCGGCTTAATCTTTGTAAATATTGCCGTGCCACTATACCCCGCCCGCTCTGCCGAATTCCATAGTTCCTCATATTCTGGAAAATCCACTTCCGCCTGCCCAGGTTTGGCTTTAGTCTCCTGCACACACAAAATATCTGGCTGCTCCTTAGCGATAAACTCTTGCAATGCACCTTTATTTAGTACAGCCCTTAGCCCATTCACGTTCCACGAAAATATTCTCACGCGTATCTCCCACGTTCTATATCACGCTTTTTGATAGTTTCACGTTTATCGTACTTTTTCTTACCTTTACCTACCGCTATCACTAATTTTATATGACGCCCACCACCCAGTAACTTTACCGGCACAATAGTAGATCCAGCTACCTTTTCACGTTCTAGTGCCGCAATTTGTTTTTTAGTGGCCAGCAGTTTAATATTCCGCGCCGTTTCTGCACCAAGTGTCAAATTGTTCAGCCACAGTTCACCATTTCTTATCGTCACAAAAGATCCTTTAAGCTGCACATGATGGTCGCGTATCGCTCGCACTTCTGGCCCAGCTAGACTCATCCCCACAGTCAGCTCATCACCCAAAGCATAGTCATATCGCGCTTTGCGATTTACCGTCACCATATCCTGAATCTTTTTCTTCTTCATTTCTCTATTATATCACTAGCATACAATCTTGACATCTCTTACAGTTTTACTTATACTTATATCAAGAGGCAAGCTCTAGAAACTTGCCGGGTTTGGAGAAGAATTACCACTCTATACGGATGGTAATTTTTCTTGTTTTGGAACCGAATCTGAATACAAGATTAAACTTTATAGACATCTTCGTTCTCCTTTCATTTTTGTTTTTATTAGAAACTAAAATTGGGGAGATAAATCCAGGCTATCTAGAATCACCACGTATAAATCCCCCCTCTCGGAGCGGACTATATTATGTTTAGTCCGCTCGTCTCACTGGGAATCTATATTATTCGTAAACTAAAACATGCTCCAACCCGCCTATAGTATATGCATACTCTATTTATAATTTCAACCCCCAGCGAGAAATTAATTTTTCATCTATTCCGTCTAGGCTTAATTTAAGCACCAACTTAATGTCCAAAATTTTAATTCCCCACAAATAATTTAAGTATGCTACAATTAAAGTGCAATTATCAATAACAAAATATAACATCCGAATTATTTTAATATAATTCGAACGTTGCTAAAAATGGTGCCGCAAGGAACCTAGCTGCGTTCGAATTCGGATCAGTTATTGGTAATTGCACCCCTTGCGGTGCCATTTTTGTATACGCCTTTTCAAAACAAATATGGCACCGCAACCGAATAACTCTAAGCGAGGTAACATAATGCGGCGTAAGAAAAACATAACATTGAATTCGCAAAACATAACACTCCATTTTACAGGGAAAGAAAAAATCATAACTTTAAGTTTAATAATCATAATGTTAAGTTTTGCAAACATAATAAATACTTCCGCATTATCATATCAAAGTAGTGTAGGCGTGGGTTTTACTTTCAACCCTACACTATCAGTAAGTATTTCTCCTAGTGATTTAACAATAGCTAATCTAGTTCCTGGTAATACATTAGATAGTAATGTAATAAATGTCAGTGTAGCTAGTAATGCATCATATGGCTATACACTATCTGCTATAGTAAATGGCAATAATAACTATTTAACTCATAGTAATGTAACTAATATATTTAATAGTATAGCTACAGATGCAGACTTAGCTGACTTAGAAGATAGTGAAGATACTAATATATGGGGATACTCTACTTCATTAGATAGTGGTACCACTTGGTCTAATTATAATGGTTTGTCTAATAGCAATAATGCTACATTATTAAGCACTAATACCAATAATACGAAAACTGGCATAGACAGCGTAGACTTTAAGATAGCTGCTAAAGCTAGTAATACTCAGACTAGTGGAACATATACTGGAGTGATTAACTTTACTGCAGTAACTAAACCTACACCAATGAATCTAGCTGAATCATACTTTGCTGCTGGTAAAACTAGACACAATGGTTATTATACTATGCAAGATATGACTTCTGAAATATGTAATAATACAGAAGTAATAGGTGAAGGCTCACAAACTGAGTTAATAGACTTACGAGATGATAAAGTATATTGGGCTACTAAACTAGCAGATGGGCATTGTTGGATGACGCAGAACCTTGACTTAGATTTAGATAGCAACAGAACTTATACTCACTATGATACGGATTTAGGGTGGAGCACAGAGAATGATTATACCATAAATGAGAATGCGACTTGGAAACCAACACATTCTACTATAGATTTTGCTATTGGTTCAAACATACCGGGTTGGGCCAATAGTAACATCGAACCATATTCTGCCAATCCGGGAGATATATATTTCTATACATCAAATTCAGATGCCAACGATATACAATATAATTCATTACAAGAATGTATAAATGCTGGACATAATAATTGCACCCATTATCATGCTGGCAACTATTATAACTGGAGTGCAGCGGTAGGGAATAATGATACGAGCGAATTAATCATTCAATATGATAACTCACCTGATTCAGTTTGCCCAAAAAACTGGAGATTACCAAAACGAGATCAGATAACTAAAAAATTAGACTATGCTACCTTGGTGGATACATATAGAGCCAATGCTACAAGCATACGAATTGAACCATTATATTTTATACGTTCAGGCGTAGTTAGAGGATCAGTTACGGGCGGCACTTTGAACGGTTATTATTACCACGGCACCATCTATAATGATGTCGGAAGTTATTTTATGAGTTTTTCAAGCACGTTTATCCGTCCAAATGAATATAGTGGCAGTTATTACGCCAGAAGATTCAACGGCTACCCTATTCGCTGTCTCGCCAGATAAACTAACTATTTTCCTTCGTACTTTATCACCGGTTCTTTAACCTTAGCCAATTTAGCTGCCTTCTTGATCAACGCATCAATCTTGGCATGATCTACTTTTTGTTTCTCCTCATCAAACGCCTCTTGCTGACGCCTCAAATCACCATAAAACCCAGTGCCTCTCGCCGCATACCAAAAAATCTTCTCTTGCGGCACATTTTTATAATGCCATGGTTTATTAAACAAATTAAAATGTACCAATTTTGCATCTTTCGGCAATTCTTCTACCGGCTCCATATTCCACCGCTGGTCCAAATGTTTTATTTTGCCCCGCAAAATCACGTTCATATAATCTTGATCTGGCGCCACTAAGTCCGCATCGTATTTATTAATCGTATCCACCAATGCCGTCAGATATTTCATTTTACGAAGCCCCTTCATATTCATCACGAGTACTCCAGAATTACAATAATCATGATACGGCACGCCCACCGCCTTATCCACATATGCCCGGAATTCTGGTATGACCTCCACCTTCGGGTCCACCATCGCCGCCATCAAGCTACCTTCCAGATCTGTATCAAACAATTCCCCTACATCCCCACGCAAAATCGTATCACTATCTATATATACACACTTATCATACGTTGGAAAAAGTCGCGGAATAAAAAACCTATAATAATATACTGCACTAGAAAAGAAATCCCCCGCGCCCTTGCGCCGCGAACAATATTTAATAATCGCCTTTAGATACAAACTATTACTAATCTTCTTAAATTGTATCGCTACATTATCCGTCACTAAGCTGCGCAACCTTATCCTATTCGCCCAATTCAGTCCATCATGCAAAATAATCACCCGGTAATACCGCTTTTTGTTTACGCGCTGCGTAAGCGAATGTATCGCTGCCGCCGCATACGGCGCATACCCACTATTAATCGTCAGAAAAATTGGAACAACTTTATTATTTTTTAGCGGATTTAGGCCTGTACTGAAAATACTCATAACTACTCTTCTTACTATATTTTACCATAGAATCATAAGCCTCTTTAGCCAATTTTGCCCGATTTTCCTCCTCGCTAAGTTTCGCGTCCGGCCAAAACGGCCCATCCACGTATACATCCATCCTTGGTAAATCTCCACGTTTTTTGTCTTTGCGTTTATGATACGTAGTGGTCATCGTAAAAATCGGCAAATTATTCCGCACCGCATATTTAAAAGATTTATCGCCCGCCGGAAATTTACGTATCTTTGTAGCATATGGCCACACGTGCGCTTCCGGATATATCACCAATACCTTCTTTTGCTTCAATCTTTCATCTACCGCATCATTAAACGCCTGTTTCTCTTCTTTAGTTTTACCAAGTGGCAATCCGCCAATATATGGCAACACTTTGCCAATCCCAGGTATTTTCAAATTCACTGGGCTGATAATCGTGAATATCCGCCGATCCGCCGCTAGCGCCGGCCCAAACACATCATGAAATGGATTAGTGTGGTTAGCGTATATCACATAACCCTTCCCACGCGCCTTTTTCAATTTTTCCCGCCCATAAAATTTTGCCTGCCAATAACCCCGTTCATAATACTGCCCAAAAAGTTTAAAAATCCGGAACAGTACCGCCGAATACAATTTCACAAATGGATTTTTCGGGATAAATTCGTAACCTTCTGGCAATCCTACTTCTACCTTCTTTTCTTGCTCATCAGTCTTAATTGGGTCATCCTCTTCCGAAGCATAATAAAACACCCGCTCTTCTGCCGGAATGTCTTTCTGAAACAATTCTGCTTTTGCCATTATAAATTATCCTTTAGTTTCTCGTATTCTTTTAATATATCATCATATTCTGTAATTTTTAATACGTTATGAATTTTCTCCACTTCAAAAGGTTTGACTTTTTGCACCCTAAAGTATGGCAGGAATTTAAAATTATTAGAAAAATGATGCAGCACCGTATCTTCACGTGGCCGTTCACCTTGTTCATTGTATTTACGCGGCATTAATTTTCGCCGCGCGATAGATTTATTTAGTGCCGCCTGATCCGCCAACATCATCCATCTCTGCATGCATAATTTCACCGCTTTCCCAAACATCCCAGTTTTAATACACTCTGGCATATTAAATAGCATCACGCCAGAATTCATATAATCAAAATTAAATATTCCATGATAATGATAAAAATTCTTTCCATAAATATCTAGCACCCCTGCCGCCTCAATTCCATCTAAGTTTGTATTGTAAAATTCACTAATGTCCTTCCGGCATACTACATCATAATCCAAATATAATATTCTATCTAGCTTTGCCAACTCCGGCACCTTATCCGCATAGAGTCGAAGCATCGAACAAGGCGTAAAATAAGATCCCATATTTTTACTCGGCAAATTCTTTACAAACACATCCGTCGCATCTATCAACTTCACAAAACTTTTCGCATTTTTCTTTTTCACCAATTCATCCAAAAACTTTGCCGCCTTTTCCGTAAACGCCTTCGTGCCCTCATAATTAATTGTCATTATATATATATTTAGTGGCTCGGAATTGTGTTTTATAAGCGACAAAATCGATACCAACACCCCCCGCGCTATCCCTTTATCACCACAATATAATATATTCATATATACATTATATCATTCGAAAACAAAAGCCATCAGATTAGCTATTCAAAAACTAAATATAATTTGTTAGATAAAATCGTTCATATGGGTGTTTTCTCGGAGCGAAGCGCATCTTATGGATGAGCAAGCTACGAAAAACGCCCAGATGGGCGATTTTAGCAACAAATTTGGTGCCCGAGATGGGACTTGAACCCATATGGTTTTCACCATTCGATTTTAAGTCGAACGCGTATACCAATTCCGCCACTCGGGCTTAGAATATATTATACCATAAGATAGCCTTATCGTGTAATCAAATACTGCACAATATAATATATTATAATCAATGTAAGTGAAATTACGGCAGTAATGATTGCAGGCTTTAGCTTGCGGGTTGTACGTTTTAGCATCGTAACGCCACAAACAAGTGCTATTGCGCCAGTTAATGCACCTACACCAATGCCTACACTATTGATGACCCCAAACACCATCGCAATACCGCCGCCAGCAAGACCAAGTTCAAACGCTTCTATTTCAATCGACACCAATTGCAGAAAAATCCCAAAAAGAATGCCCAGCAAAGTAAACACAATACTAACATTCGCCAGCCTTTCAGCACTCCTTGCAACGACATTCGGATCGCGCGAAAAGCCACGGACCTTAGCCGGATCAAGAAAAGCTTGGTTGGCTTTATCTTCTTCATGGTATGCGAAACTACGCGCGGCCTTCATTTTTTCAGCCTCAATACGCTTAGACTTTTCCCACTCAGCTTCCGTTTCTTTATCCGCCATCCTACTTACTCAAATAATTTACCGCTGCATCGGCCGCCACTGCGCCATCCGCTGCCGCCGTTACCAGTTGCCGTATGTCTTTCGTTCGGCAATCGCCCGCCACATATACGCCATCACAAGACGTCTTGCAATCTTCGCTAGCTACTATATATCCGTTTTCATCCAATTTCACCAACTCTGCATATTTCTCTGTAGCTGGTTTTTTACCAATTGCCACAAAAATTCCATCCACATCCAAAGTTCTTTCGCTAGTCACACTATCTACTTTACCACTAGGTACCAATTTCACTCCCACAACCTTATCATCACCCAAGATTTGCTCCAGCACATAGCCTAGCACAAATTCCACATTTTCTTTACGTTTCAATTTCTCCACTAGTACTGCATCACCCCTAAACTCATCACGTCTGTGCACCACATACACCTTATCTGCAATATCCGCCAAATACACCGCATCATACAATGCTGTATTCCCACCCCCTATCACGGCTACATTTTTACCTTTATAAAACGCGCCGTCACAAGTCGCACAATAACTTACGCCCCTACCAGTTAGTTCCGTCTCACGCTCTATTCCTAGTTTCTTATCTTCCGCCCCTACGGCTAGTATCACTGCGCCAGCCTTATATTCGCCATCTTCAGTTTTTACCACAAAGTCTTCACCAACTTTTTCTACCACCTCTACTTCTTCAAATTCCACTTCCGCGCCTAATTCCGTAGCTTGCTTGTAGATTTTTTGCATCAAATCCACCCCGCTTACACCATAATCGCCCGGCCAGTTTTCTATTTGCAAAGTATTAATTATCTGCCCGCCATAGGCTTGCCCCTCTAGCACTAATACGGTTTTATTAGAACGTCGCACATATATCGCCGCCGTTAATCCAGCAATCCCAGCGCCTATTATCACTACATCGTACATCTTATTTACCTATCAATTTTTCTAATTTCTTTACGGATTGCACCCCCACTGCTCGGTTTACTTCTTCACCATCTTTAAACAACACCAAGCACGGTATTCCAGATACACCATATTTTTCTGCTAAGTCACTATTATCATCCACATTCACGCCCACTACTTTCACTTCTGCATTTTTCTCGGCAAATTCTTCCAAGATCGGTTTCATCATCTGGCACGGCCCGCACCAGTCTGCATTAAAATCTACCAATACCATCCCTTCCGCTTTCAATACTTCCATCTCAAAATCTTCAGTATTTATTTCTTTCATCAAAAACCTCCATTACCTTTTAATTATATCACACTTAAGGTTATTTGTCAATCTAAGCCTCGATTAATTCCTTTATTTTGTCCTCAAAATCCCCCGGCACATCTGTTGGTCCAAATCTATATACCACCTTGCCATCTTTATCTACCACAAATTTCGTAAAATTCCACTTGATAAAGCCTTTTTCTTTCCCTACTCCTGGCAATTTAGCGATCGCTTTCATCGCCAACTTATTTTTCATCCCCTTTGGCTCCGGATCTTCACTAATTTCTTCCTTCAGATAAGCAAACACTGGTTCCGCTTTATCACCGTTCACTTCCACTTTGGCCATCTGGTCAAAAGTCGTATTATATTTAGCCGTGCAAAATTCATGAATTTCATCATCCGTACCCGGCGCCTGATGTCCAAATTGGTTACACGGAAAATCCAAAATCTCTAATCCTTTTTCATGATATTTCTTGTATAAATCTTCTAATCCCTCATATTGTGGCGTAAATCCACATCCCGTCGCTGTATTCACAATTAAAAGCACTTTACCCTTATATTCTGCCAAATCCACATCTTCGCCTTTGCGATTTTTCACCTTAAAATCATAAATACTTGCCATAGCATTCTCCTTTTATACCCTCATTATCCCCTACTTTACTTAAAATTACAATAAAACCACCAAAAAAGTAGCCCTTGACTCCAAGTTATGCAACTCAAAGTTATGCTACCAAAGAAGCAGCCTTTGGCCTGCTACCTAGTGGCCGCAGGTCGGGCTGCCTATGCCGTTATATTACCAAACTTCCCCTTAATTGTCAACAATCTGCCATCTTTCGTAATGATTAACAATGTTTTAATTTTTGCAGTCTTACTGCCCTTTTCTAAAACTCTTAAAATCTTAGTCTCATTTTTGGCATTAATTCTTCTCAAATCAAAAATTATATGTTCAGATTGCTTTGTGGCTTGTACTAATCTTCTTTTTATACTTTCCAAATTATCACTTAAGGGACTTTTAGTTTCCCATATCTTCCCACATATTTTAAAATCTGGACTATTAAAACCTTTTACGTCGCTAGGTTTTATAAACTTTACATTACACCCACGCTTTGCAAAATATTTTGCAGTTTCGTATTCGTGTTTTTCTGGTGGAACATTTAGCTCCGCAATATCTATCTTCCCAATTTTAATATTTTTCATACACGCTACCCTATCACGGAGACAGAATTATTTCAACCCCATACGGCAAGCTTATGGTTACAATCAAAAAGCTTCCGCTAAAATTATGTAAAAACCTAGTAGTTTTTCGTATTTTGTGATAAAATATAAATATATTCGGGAATACCCGCCCACCCTAATTGCAAAATTAGGGGATATTTTTTAGAAATACAATTTTCGAAACCCTCTTTTTACTATTTCTAAGTCTGAGTTCGGCACTGTCCCCATTCTCTTATATAATCTAAATACACTTATCACTCTTGCCTGAGCCAATACCGCCGTTTGTTTCTTATCCTGAAAAACAAACTCAACATACCAAGAGCCAACATGTTCTTGCGATGTTAATGGTATCCCCATAAATCCATACTTACTCAATTTTTTCAGAACCAGAACTGGTCGCGAAAATTCTTCGTTTTTACCGTTTATTTCTACACCCACATTTTCGCCCACCGCACACCACCAAATCTCCCCCTCTTTTACCGTGCGAAAAACTCCAGCATAGTGTAAGACACTTTTCACACTTATCCAATTTTTAAAATATTTTTTCATACACGCTACCCTATCACGGAGATAAAATTATTTCAACCCCCTATGGCAAGCTTATGGTTACAATCAAAAAGCTTCCGCTAAATTATATAGCTTTGCTAACAAATTTTTATGTTATAATTAAATTGCTACAATTAAATAAATCGTTAATGAGCGGCTATTTTTATAAGTATAGCCTAACTTAACGTATAAATGGCGCCGTAAGGTAGTCAACGTTTCGTTAGGCATCCGCTTATAGATTTGTTTGATTGTAGCACCCCTTGCGGTGCCATTTTTGTTAATCCCCATTAATATAGTGGCACCACATGGGGGAGAGTAGTAGTAATCATATATAAGTGAGGTAAAAGATGGGCCACAAAGTAAAAGGATCATTAATGAATAGTAGGATAGATTTCTTCTACTATGCTTTTCGTAATATCCTTCTCGTCAGTATTCCCCTAGTTATTATTTCCGTTTTAATTCTATCTTTACCTAGCTCTTCTGCAAATGGCGTAGATACTTTAACTCTTACTTTATCTTCTTCTTGTACTATGTCTAGTGTAGTAGATATAGAACATAATGGCAGTTTAACTAGTGGCACTTATATACAGAATATAGGACAAACTACCATAAAGACACTATGTAATGATGGTAATGGCTATAGTGTATATGCTAATGGGTATAGTAATAATGAAGAAGGTAATAATAAGTTAATAAATACAGAATATCCACAGTATAGTATAAACACAGGATTAGCTACTAGTGGTCTTACCTCTACTTGGGCAATGAAGTTAAATAATATAGAGAATGATCCTTCTCCTACTCCACCTACTATAGAAAGTGATTATAATAATGTCTATGGTATAGTGCCACCATATTGGACTAAGGTAGCTAGTAGGGCTTCTGGTACTACTGATATGGATGAAGGTTCTTCATTTACTACTACCTATGCAGTTTATGCCTCTTCTAACCAACATGCTGGAACATACAATGGACAAGTGAAATATGTTCTCACTCATCCATCCACCCAACTATACGTATACTATATGCAAGAAGTAGATAAGTGGAAGAATACGATAGCTCTAGATGAAAGTGTACAAGCTATAGATATGCGGGATGGTAAGAAATACTGGGTAACCAAACTTAAGGATGGAAATATCTGGATGACACAGAATCTAGACTTAGAGATAGGTGGCGCCAATACAGCCCCACTCAACTCCAATAATACAGACATTAGCACCACCGCATCCGGTAGTGGTATCTACTCAGATGGTTATACAGAACAAGATGGTGTCTGGACTTGGAATCCAGTGTCTACTGCTATTACTTCTAACTACTACATTTCTGACACTTCTGTTAAACCATCTGCTTGGCCAACCAATAACCACACCACGCCATACTCAGCCGAAGGCGGTGATACTTACTATTACACTTCTGATACCACCAGCAATGATACAAGATATAATTCACTGCAAGATTGTAAAAACGCTAGCCATACAGAAGATGAATGTAAACGTTACTTCGCCGGTAACTATTACAACTGGACTGCAGCTATAGCATCTAATAATTCTACTAACATAGGTAGCACAGTAGGAGAAATCGCTTCTAACTCTATTTGTCCTAAAGGATGGAGGCTTCCTAATGCTTCACAAACAGATAATGTCAACAACGAATTTGGTAGGATGTTATATGGAGAAGGCATTACTGCGGCTTTATCCAACGGTAATGAATCTGTAGGTTATAAGGATGGCGGCTTTAACAAATTACGCTCTAATCCTTACTACTTTGTACGGTCTGGCGATATCGGTGGCGGTAACCTGTACCTTCCCGGCGTCTACGGCCTCTACTGGTCTAGAACGGTTAGCAGTAGTACCTACGCTCAGTTCCTGGGCTTTAATGGCGCTGTTATCTACCCGGGCCGTAGCGACGGCAGGTACTACGGGGGGTCTGTACGCTGTGTTGCTCGCTAGTCTCTAGCACAAATCGCATTATTATGTTATAATATAAATAATCTTACTGAAAGGAGTGCATAGTCATGCACAGTAGTACATTAATATGGGTTATTCCTGCAGCAGCCACGGTAATCTTTGCGATTATCTCCGGATGGATCAACATCTACGTCCCTAGCGAAGCCAATGATGAATCCATCATTCGCGATCAACAAAAGCTCATCATAAAAGAGCACCTGGAGATGTGGAAAATCTCCACTATCTTCACGGCTGCCACAATTATCACGGCAGGGCTCTTCCTCTACTGGGCATTTTCTACCGAAAAGCTCAGCTTCAGTAGCCCCACATCTGGCGCGAACGCAGCCTGCACCATAATTTTAGTAACTTTCGGTGCGGCTATCACCGTCGCGTTCCTGAACTTTACCTACGTTATCGCCGGCTCAGTGCGCGAGTCAATCATCGCAAGACGGTACTCAAAAATCTACCGAACAAGACTCATCACCACGCGTCAATAACCCCAAACCCCCGCTCACGCAGCGGGGGTTTAAGCTATCCGGTAAATCTAGCCAAACTATACTTTATTTATCACTGGTATCACTATCGGCGTATGTCCAGTCGCATCAAAGAGAATATGTGTAATATCTTCCTTAATTTCTTCTTTCAGCACCTTCATCTCTGGGTCTGTCGCAATAGATTTATCCGTCTTTTGCCGTAGATAATGCCGTATCTTGCCAATCAATTCTTCCGAATTATCTAGGTAGATAAACGCCCGCGACACAATATCTGGCGTTTTCATCAAATGCCCAGTCTTTTTGCTAAGTGTCAATACTATCACAAAAATCCCCTCGCGCGAAATATGAATTCTATCTTTCACCACCGCTTCGTGCACCGGTTGATCCGCATCATCGTATAGCTTATTTCCCACATGTATCCGCCCACATTTGCGAATCGTTTTATCCGGCATCAATTCCACCACGTCGCCATCATCCGCAATCATAATCCGATCTTTCGCAATACCAATTACGTTTTCCGCCATCTCGGCATTGTGTTCTAGCATGTAAAATTCCCCATGGTACGGCATGTAGTTCAGCGGTCGCATCCGCGTCACAAATTCTACATGATCTTCATAATATGCGTGCCCAGATAAATGCAGTGGCCCAATATTTGTTAAATGCGTCTTGCCATTTTGGATCACCTGCGCCCCTTCACGGAGCAACCCATCCACCGTATTCACCACATGTGGTTCGTTCCCTGGGATCGGGTTAGAAGAAAACACAACTGTATCTGTAGATTTAATCTTAATATATTTGTGCGCCCCAGTCACCATCCGGTTTAGCACCGCATTTAGCTCGCCCTGGCTACCAGTACACACGATACACACTTTCTCATCTGGCAATTTCACGATATCTTCCATTTTCACAATCGTATCTTTCGGCACCTTGATAGATTTCGCCCTTAGAGCCACTTCTACGTTATTAATCATAGAAAAACCGCTAAACGCCACCTTGCGTCCACGCTTTGCTGCTTCTTTCAAAATCAATTCAATTCTCAGTATCTGCGAAGAAAAGCACGAAATAATCACCCTGCCGTTTACATAGTGGTCCATCACCCGGCCTAGGTTCTCACCCACGTCATATTCCGAGTGCGGATGTCGCCCTGGCGAATCTATATTAGTAGATTCGTTCAGCATCAAAGTGATACCTTCTTTTGCTACTATTTCATCTAGTCGCTCATAGTCCGTCTGAATACCCATCGGCCGTTCTTCATGACGCCAGTCACCAGAGAGATAAATTACCCCATTTGGCGTCCGTACCACTATCGCCGCGTTACCCGGAATAGAGTGCAAAGTATGGACAAATTCCACGCTCAAATGCTCCGAAACTTGGATTTTCTCATGCTTAAACGGATCCACCACCACATAATTCATATCTGGCTCATCTTGTAGTTCACTCATTTGCCGCTTAATCATCCCAATCGTAAAATCCGTAGCATAAATCGGTGTCAATGGACTAAATTTCGGCAGCAAATGCTTGCACGCCCCAATATGATCTAGATGCGCATGCGTAAAACAAATCGCCTTTACCTTATCGCGATTATCTTCCAAATATTTTATATCCGGAATCATATAGTTCACCCCAGGATAATCCTCCCCGGCAAACAACACCCCCATATCCACCACTATCATCTCTGATTTATACTCAATCAGAGTCATGTTCTTACCAATACCAAATTCACCCAATCCACCGATCGGAATTACTCGCACCGCTTCTGGATCTGGCCGCGCCGATTTCAGCTGCGCATTTGTCACCTGTGCGCCATTATAGCCATTGTAGCGTGATTTATTTACTGGCACCCCTATTATGTGCTGCGTAGCCTGAGCATTTACGTCTTGAGAGAGCATTCTCTGATGATGCACCATTTCACCCTTACGCGTACTCACAGATAGGTTCACTTTGCGCTTTTCCGCCTCTGTTTTAGTGGATTTTGCTGCTTTTTTACCACCTTTTACAGCTTTTGCATTAACATTTTTGCCCTCAGAGCCATTTTTTGCCCCTTTTCCGGCATTTTTAGCTTTCTTAGGGTTATTACCCACTAATTTTGCATCCTTGCCCCCTGGCGCAAAATTAGAGTTAAAATTGCGTCCTTGCATCTCCTCAAATTGTTTCTTGATATCCGGCAACCTCTCGGCCCTAGATTTCAAGAGGCGTGCACGACGCTCCTCTTCTTTTAAATTCATAATTTTCCTTTTTTATTACAAGTAAATTCGCTATCTCTATTATAGCAAACCCCTTGCACTTTTTCAAGTTTTTGCTATAATAAGAGTATACAGATTTGACCGACCTTTGAGATAAGGGCGGTTTTTTAGTTTAATTAATAATTTTAATCAATTTTAAGACCTTTTGGCTATTTTAAAAGTGACGTTTATGTTCTATTGAAGGGGGTGTGGAGCCTGGCAAGGCGAGCAGTAGCGCCAGCCGCCTGTGGCGACAGGCCGGCTGGACGCGCCCCGAAAGAGAACATAAATTTCACTTGTCACAAAATCTCTTAAATTAAGGTTCTAAAATCATTAAAGAAAGGAAACATGGAAAATCTAGATCTCAAACAAATGTCTGCCATGGTAGATATCATAGCAGAAGAAAAGGGTCTCCCTAAAGAAACCGTACTAGGCGTTATCGAGCAGGCCATCGCTGCTGCTTGGCGCAAAGACAACGGCGATCGCGAAATGAACGTTCGTGCCATCCTAAACACCCAATCTGGCGAAGCCGACGTTTATGTGGCTCGCGAAGTTATAGAAGATGGTGTCGGTTACAATCCTTCCACCGAAATCCCTCTAGAAGAAGCCAAAAAAGAAAATAAAGATGCCAAGCTCGGCGACATCGTCGAAGAAAAATCCAAAGTCACTACTTTTGGCCGCGTTGCCGCAATGACTGCCAAACAGGTAGTCGTTCAACGCTTGCGTGAAGCTGAAAACGATGCCGTACTTGCCGCTTTCGAAGACAAAATCGGCACCGTAGTTACCGGCACTGTCACTCGTGTCGAGCCAAAGCTCGTACGTATCGATCTTGGCCGCGCCTCTGGTATCATGCCTCGTAGCGAACAAATCGATGGCGAATACTACACCGTAGGTAGCCGCATCAAGGTTTACATCAAGAATATCGAACGTGGCGATCGTGGCGCTCAACTTATTCTCTCACGTGGTAATGCCGAATTTGTCGAATATCTCTTCCGCCAAGAAGTTCCAGAGCTAGAAAACGGCACCGTAGAAATTCGCGGCATCGCTCGCGAGGCTGGCCGTCGCACTAAAATTGCCGTTATGTCCACCGTCCCTGGTGTAGATCCAGTTGGTACCTTCGTGGGTGGTCGCGGTATTCGTGTCCAAGCCGTCATGAATGAAATCGGCGACAAAGAAAAAATCGATGTCATCACCTGGAGCGATAACGCTTCCGAATACATCCGTGAAGCCTTAAGCCCAGCCGAAGTCATCAAGGTAGAAATTAACGGCAAAAAAGCCAAAGTCTACGTTTCCGAAGATCAGCAATCTATCGCCATCGGCAAACAAGGCCAAAATGTCCGCCTAGCTTCTAAGCTTACCGGTTTTGATATTGATATAGAACTCCAAAAAGCCGCCGCAAAGAAGAAAAAGAAGAACGTAGAAGATTCTTTACTCTCCGCTATTGAAGAAACTAGCGAAGAAGCCAGCGAAGAAACTACCGAAGAAACCGAAAATTAATTTCGGCATTCTCACCAAAAAGCACCCCTTTTTGGGGTTGCTTTTTATTCCAAAACCCAGTAAAACTATTGACTTTTTATTACGCTTATGCTATAATTAAAGAGTAGTCTAACCAACTACGCAAAATTAACAGAAACCGAAGGAGGGATAAAGGTATGGGTAGTTCATCCGTATCTTCATGGTTAGCAATTTTGGCATTATTAATAAGTTTCGATGCAATTTTTGGCGGTATCTATCTGTTTAAAGCGGGGAAGTTCTGCCGAAGATTTGCGATTGCCATTGCAATCTACGTCTTTGCAGTTGTTGTCGGTCATCACGCAAATATCGCCGACTACCTCTACAATAACTTGCAATACGCCTTATTAATAGCGACGGTTGTCGTCATCTTCATTTCCCTGTACGACACGGTAAAAATTGTCACCAAAAACGATAGAGGAAGAAAGCATCGACACCATAATGCAAGCCACTCCCCAACCAAACATTAAGGTTGGGGCTTTTTCTTGCTAAGTTTCCGACCCAGTATATCCATCCAATAATTCATCTCTCGATTTATACTCCACCACCGACCCCACTCCCAGATTTTTTGCAAATCCCAAAATAAATTCTGGTTTCAAAATAGAGTAACCGGAGTCATTATGATCATATACCTTATCTATCATCCCGTCTTTTATTTCGCCAGTAGAATCAACATATTCGCTAGGTATCGCCACCAATACTGCCCCAGTAGACCCTTTATATGAACCTTTTATTTGCATCACCGCATGGAACATATCCGAGCAAAAAGACACAGTTTTACTAACCGGCGGGTCCTTCCTGAATGCCCCACTAGAAGCGTCGCCCAAATTATTTAAACCTTTCTTCAATATAGAATTTAAAGTATAATCCTGTTCACAATTGGCGCCATCAATTGCATCCGAATGGTGCACACCAAACTGATAATCCGGATTATTCACATATCCTTCCACCATTTCACCTAGTTCCATAGGTATTTCTACCCCTATCTCGTCCCAATGTTTATAGATATCCTCCCAAAATTTCCTATCTTTCCTAGATCCACCATACGCCTTTACGTGGTCCATTAAACGATAATAACGCCCTTTCGTCTCTTCTCCGGCGGATTTTCCCCGCAACAAATCTCGCGCTCTTTTCAAATGATCCATCCAGCTCGTTTTCTTCCCCTCTTTCTCCAATTCCTCAAAACCGTTCTCTCGTTCCGTCTTGGAATTTATTCTGTTTTTAGCTTCCATACCATAATTATACCAAAAACAAACTAAGCGAGCACTCTAACCACACAAACCAAAAATCCACCCTTTCGGGTGGATAATTGATAATTTGGCACCTTCCTAGTTTCCCGCAAAGCAGTATGAGCGGCTTTTGCTGTGGCTTGACGTATGTGTTCGGAATGGGAACAGGTATTTCCCCAGCAACAAAAAAATCACCCCTCTCGGAGTGATTTTTCATAATTTGGCACCTTCCTAGTTTCCCGCAAAGCAGTATAATCGGCGCTACTGGGCTTGACTTCTGTGTTCGGAATGGGAACAGGTATTTCCCCAGCGCTATGGGCACCAAACCGTAATAACAGCGTCACTATTATTACTATTGATGTCCATAAGATGTACAAAGATTTTAATGACGCACGGTGTTCAAACACCGGTTGCTAGCCAAGTCTCCCATGTTCTCGCCGTAAATTCTCACCGCGTCGCCGCAAAGGCAAAAATTATAATGAGAACATGGAACATAAAAAGGCGATGGACCTATTAGTACGCTTCGGCTCCATACATTACTGTACTTCCACCTTGCGCCTATCAACCAGATTTTCTTTCTGGAGTCTCCTAGGGAATTCTTATCTTGGAGTGGGCTTCGCGCTTAATATGCTTTCAGCGCTTAT
>CAMKRV010000008.1 GCA_946415265.1 uncultured Candidatus Saccharibacteria bacterium
AACAGAAACTAACAATACATTACGGAAAGCATAGTAGAAGAAATCTATTCTACTATTCATTAAAGATTGTTTTACTTTGTGGCCCATCTTCTTTACCTCACTTATAATTAGCTTTACTAACTCCCCCATGTGGTGCCACTATATTAATGGGGATTAACAAAAATGGCACCGCAAGGGGTGTCTTAATCCATCAACTTATACTAGTATTACCTTAGCCTAAGCGACGAAAACCTTACGGTGCCGTTTACACTTAAGCTTAAGATGATACTAAAAGTACTAGTATTTATAATTGATGAATTAAGACATTTTTATTATACCACGCCAGCAGAAAAACAAGCAAAAAATAAGGACTATAATTCCCTATTCTGTACAGAATATGTACAACTTATTTTTTGACGACTTTCTTGGTGACGTCAAATTTTTCCATGTAGAGGCCTAGCATGAGCCGGGTCTGCGAATAAAACGCAGCGATAGATTGATAAAGAATGGAAGTAACTGGCATCAAGATCCACTGCAAAAGCATAGAGATGTTGCGGCTCTTACGGTACTTGGCAGGGCGTTTTGGTAGCATGCGGAAAGAAATTAGCACGGTAACAATAAGCCCGGCAGCCGCAAAGGTCTCTACCACACTTACGATATTTGGAAGATTATACCCTACCATAGTATGAGCAGATAAGTTCATAATCATAGGTACCCAGCCACCAAAGGCAACAATAGGCGCCATGATTGCCAAAGTAACGTGGCCGTCTAACAAGCGCCAAAATTTAGGGAAAAGTTGCCAAAATGGCATGAGGCGTTGTTCTTTTTTGACAAACAGCTTAGAGCCTACATAGGCTACATCGCTAGCACCGTAATCCCAGCGACGCACTTGGATAAATTGGGCCTTAATTGTCTTCCAGAGACTATCATCTATAACGGCATCCTGATAAATAGGTATACGAATAGGAAGCACAGAGTAATCTCCAGAAAAGAAGAATAGGCTACGCCAATATTGGTGGCCATCCTCTACGATAGTGCGCTTGCTCCAGAAATCCATAGCTTCTAAGGCTTGTAGAGGCTGCGAATGTGAAGCGAAGTTGCGCAAAACGTGCGGCCGCATAGTAGAAATCACATTGAAGAAAGAGTTAGATACGGCAATCACACGAGAGGGCGCCGGAGCATCCCAAATATTATTCATAAATAATGATACTGGCTGATAACTAAGGCGCTGACGATTGGGGTGAGTGATGAACTCATAGGCGACGGAGTCTAGATATTTAGGCGCCATATGGTTATCACTATCTAGTGAAGTGACTATGATATTTTCTATTGGCAAATGCTTGGCCTCCACATACTTAGCAACTGCCTTGCCGGCATAGGTGAGGTTGGGACCTTTGCCAATAACTTCACCCGGCAAATTATCTGGATGTTTCACCAGCATAAACTCACGGAAAGTATCTTTATATTTAGCCTTGAGGCGCATGGCGGTTTGTTCTATTTCTTCCCCACCCCTAGCTTCGTAAGCTAAAGTAAAAATGATATGGTCATTAGGGAAAGTGGTGTCTTTGACGGCTTCAATAGATGGACCAAGGACCTCCTCGCCTTCGTTGTAGGCGGTCATGATTACTACGTGATAAATTTTGTTAGGGTTCGGATATTCCTTACCCATAGCAGTCATCATCTTTAGGTTTTCTAGATGCTCTTCAAAATGATAACTCTTATTATTATCATTGCAGAGACGCTCGTAGGCATCGTGCGGAGTAGCAAGATCTTCCACGCGTTTACGCCAATCTACCCTACCCGCGCGCTTGATAACTTCGTAGCCCTGGATGGTGCGATAGGCAATGCCTACAGCCTTGACTAAGGTACTAGCAATTAGGATGAATAAATAAATTGAGCCTAGTACAGGGTCTACCCATGACAAAATGAATAATAAAATTATTGCACCGTAAGAGAGGGCACCTGGTAAAATCTCTAGAAAACGATAGAGTTTAGTGCGTTTACCCTGTGGTATTTCTAGATTTTTACGCATTAATTAACCTTCTCCAAGTAAGCGAATCAGCACTAGGCCAGTGCCAGCGATTAAAGCTGTGGTAGTGATAAGGAAAAATTTGGTCATACCACCGCCACGTTTATGAAAAATCCTTAAGGCAAGCAGATTATGCAATATACCAAAGACGATAGCTAAAAGCGGAAAAGCGAGCATATCTGCCCAAGAACCATCACGATACCCCCCAATATCACCATATCCAACCTTTACTACGGCACTGTTGGGGTTAAGATTAATTAAAGAAAAAACTAGTAGTGCAATAGCCAGTAATAGATTAATAATCATTAAGATTAAAATGCCGCGTTCAGTACGATATATTTTAACAAAATCTTCTTTGAAAGTTTTCATGGTTATTTGGTGAGTTTTTCTACTACGGTGTTAACTTGTTGAATAAACATGGCGTCGCCAATAATACCGATGATACCGGTAATAATCATCATCCAGCCAATAAGTTGTACTACGGCGCCAGCATTAAAGGTGACAAATATGCCTAACGCAAGCATAACTAGCGCGATGATTAGGATATAGCTCCAGACCTTGATGCCGGTAGAGTGAAGTTTAATGGCGGTGTTGACGCGAACTAATGATTCGTAAATCATCCAGATACCGATGATAATACGGAAAATACCAGCGATATCTTCGCCAATAACAATAGCAGCGATACCTACAAGGAGAGCTACAGTACCAGATAAAAGACCGTTGTTGAAAAAGTCATTCTGGCCTTTAACGACAAAATAATTAATGATTTGGTAAATTCCGCTAATGATGAAGATTGCACCTAGGATATTAGCCGCCACAATGATAGTGACATCTGGCCAAGCCACCAGTAAGATGCCAAAAATCATAATAACGATGGACTCAATAGCTGCAGACCATGCGGATTTCTTGAGGCTCCAGCTGATTTTTTCTATCGGGCGTTTAATGACTTCCACCTTAGGCATAGTTTTCTCCTTAGTTATTCTAATTATATCATAAATGTGATATAATTTGGGAAGTGTTAGTTTTCTAGCACGCTTGTCGCTTTACCGAATGGCAAACGCGACAAGGGGTGCCGATGTAGCTCAGTTGGTAGAGCAGCTCATTCGTAACGAGCAGGTCACAGGTTCGATCCCTGCCATCGGCTCCATAAGAAATATCCGTGCCTCCAGGTGCGGATATTTCTTATCTAGGTTGATGGCAGCGACGAGCCAAAGGTTCGCACCGAGCGCTTTAGCGCGAGGTTCCCCTTCCCTGCCATCGGCTCCATAAAAATTGCCAGACCTTAGGTCTGGTGATTTTTATGGATTTTGATGGTGGTATCAATTCTAGATTAGCACATTATCTAGATATACATACTTACTCATATCATAAGAGAGGTTCTTGTTTATCATTTGTTTAGTGAGCTGGCAAGATTCGGACATTCTAGTTCCCTGACAGAGTGGGTCAACATAGCGAACTTTGACTGGATGGTGGATGGAATATGTGTTTTCCGGTTGAATATCTGAAACTTTTATAGATTTAGCATTACGCCACTTATTGAATGCGTTGGCATATTCGGAATGTTTGATAATGTCCACAATTTCGCTTTCTTTTAATTTGTATAAATCTGTCTTGCCAATATATCCGGTAGTATTCAATTTCTTTAGAATATCTGCCAAAAAATGTAATGAAAATCGCGTGCGATTTTCATGGAAAATAGTCGACAATATGCAAACATTCCGAATAAAATCTCGCGCAATTTTTCTGGTTTTAAACCCAAGTTCCAGTACACCTTGTTTATCTTTTTCAACTTCAATATCTTGATAGAACATTTTAGCCTGATCAAAATTGATGATCCGATAAGTAAAGAGGCCCTGAGCCAGGAAATATTCTAGGCGGTCTGCACTAAGACACGGTATATCGTTATCGGCAATAGGATAGAGATGGTAGTTGTCTACTTCAGAAACTTTAATTTTATCGCGTTCAAGCAAAGTGGTAATTTCTGGTGAATTTTCGATGATTTGAGTAGTAAGATCTTCGGTGCTTTCTTGCGCCATATAATCGCCGTTCATAAAATCCACGCAATGTTTAAAAGCGGGTGTAGCGATATCGTGAAATAGGCCGGCTAGAGTCTGCTTTTTGTCGTGAGTAAAGTGCCAGACAATAAGAGCTACGCCAACGGAATGATCTAGATTAGAATAGAAAAAGTCTGATTCAAAAAGGTCGGAATAAATAGTGCCGCAAGTGGTGCTAATATGTTGCTGGTGTAGCATTTCTGGAGTATTGATATATTCAGAAAGCCAAGCCGGAGGATTTGGTTCTAACAGATTAAAAAATTCCTGAACTTGCGGGTGCGGGGTATAGGCAATAGCATCTAGATCTGGTAGATTAATGATATTCTTCATAAAGCTTGAATAAATTATTTATTCCTGGTTTTGCGTCTTTTTTTAGGTTCGGCGGGGGCAGATCTATCAGAGCGGTTGAGACGGTGGAGAAGTTTTTGGCGGGCATGAGAGGTAATGATGCGGTCTAGCCATGAGGTTTTAGGTGTCTGGTTTTTAGAGGTGAGGATTTCTACGATATCGCCCTGTTCTAATTTTTTATTCAAATTACTCATCTTGCCGTTGATTTTTACACCCACTACGTGATCGCCAATTTCGGAATGCAGACGATAAGCAAAATCTAGTGGTAAGGCGCCGGTAGGCAAATCTATAATATCACCCTTGGGAGTGTAGACGAAGATTTTGTCAGCAAAGAGATTAAGCTTGAGTTTCTTTAAATCTACTTTTTTGCCTTCGCGGAGTTTGGCGGCGGTCATCTGAAGTTCAGTAATCCAAAGGAGATTAGTAGGCAGATGCTCTATCTTCCCTTTTTTGTAGTTTTCCGTTAGTTTCTGTTCGTTATAGTAGAAGCTAGCAGCGAGACCGCGTTCGGCGTACTCGTGCATTTCGCGAGTGCGAATCTGAAATTCTACAATGTGCTTGTCTTTGGTAATTACGGTGGTGTGAAGAGATTGATAGCCGTTTTGCTTGGGCATAGCAATATAATCCTTGATGCGGCCGTTCATGGGGGTATAAAGCGAGTGGATTACACCAAGCGCCAGATAACAATCCGTAATATCATCCACAATGATACGGAGCGCAGTAAGATCGTAAATCTCATTAATGTTTTGGTTGTGCTTGGCGAGCTTTTTGTGAAGGGAGTAAACTGACTTCACGCGGCCAGAGATATCGAACTCAATTTTTTCTTTTTTTAGCGCAGAAGAAACTTCGGCTTTGATTTTTTGGAGGGACTTTTCGGCGGACTTGTTGCGCTTGGTGATTAAAGTCTTTAGCTCATTGAAGCGCTTAGGGTTTACATATTTGAAGGCGAGGTCGGCGAGCTCTACACGGAGTTGCCCCATATTAAGCCGGTCTGCTAGGGGTGCAAAAATCTCGAGAGTTTCTTTGGCGATTTTCTTTTGCTTGTCTGGCGGAAGGGCGGAAAGGGTGCGAATATTATGCAAACGGTCTGCCAACTTGATGATTAGCACACGGATATCGTCGCCTAAGGCGATCATGAGGCGGAGGAAGTTATCTTTGGTGGCAGGAAGATAGGTATCGATATCACGCATGCCAGTACGGGCAGTAGAAAGCTTTGTAACACCGTCTACCAAAAAGGCTACGGATTCGCCAAATTCTTTGCGGATATCATCTAGGGTAAGACTGGTATCTTCTACGGTGTCATGCAACACGCCAGCTATCACAGTATCTTCATCCATTCCCCATTCTTCGAGGATTTTTTTCACAGCTAGAGGATGAATGATGTAGGGCTCGCCGGTTTTACGGAGCTGGCCTTCGTGAGCCTGCTTAGCCACCTCGATGGCACGATTCAGACGTTCGGATTTTTCTTTCTCGGTAGGCTTCATAGGTTTATTATAACATCTGGGATATAAAAAAGAAGTCTTCGATTGGCGATCTAGATAAACCCCCGAGAGGCTTATTGATTGCATAAAAAAGATAGGGCTCGCCTATTCCGAGGCAAGTCCTATCTCGATGGTTGTATTATTCTCTAAAAGCCAGCGGCCCTTTCCTTTTGGGCTCTTCATCTCCCATTTTAAGCTATACATAATAATATCTGGCGTGTGAATCCTTTTTTATTACTCTTGGAGATTAGCTCTATATTGGCTCCCATTTCAGTAAATAACAATATCGTCTTGTACTCGTGTTTTGCGAGAATCACGCCGTTAGGAATTATTTTGCCTTTTGATTTTTTCATATTGCCACCCTAACATAAGGGGTGGAGAATTTCAACCCACAGCGGGTGGCTTATGGTTAAGATTGTGATGGTTAGGATCAAATTCTAACGGGCCAAACAGCGGGTGGATATTCCTTGCGCTCTCACATAACCACCGTAATAGCTGCCGATTGGGCTAGACCCATTTTTAGAAAAACCTAAGAAATATATATTGTATGGACTGGCAACTGTGCTTGATATGGAATATCCATAACCATTACTAGTGTCTAGCGAACGATAGTTTACTGTGCCGGATCGTATGAAATAGAGAGGACTTTTGCGAATAGATTTAAAACTATCCGTATCTCTATAGGTTCCAGTAAGCCTGGAGACTATGTTCTGTGATAACAGCAAGTGGCCGAATTCTAGAATAGCTCCATTAGCGTCAATTGCATTTGGTAATCTCCAGTTTTTTGGACAAACAGAATTGGGCGCATTGCTGTATTGTGACTGAATACTGCTCGTATCATTACTCCCCACCGCAGCGCTCCAGTTATAATAGTTGCCAGCATGATAATGCGTGCAATCGTTATGCCCAGCATTGATACATTCTTGTAAAGAGTTATATTTAATGTCATCTGCATCCGAATTAGATGTATAGTAATAAACGTCTCCAGGATTAGCGGAGTATGGTCTAGTATAGTTATTTGCCCATCCGTCTACTGTTGCTCCACTAAAATTAATCGTGGATCTTTCTGGTTTCCACTCTGCTTCTTCATCCATTACTGTCCACCCCAAATCCGTATCCCAATGGGTATAAGTTCTATTACTATCTAGATCAAGATCTAAGTTCTGTGTCATCCAACAATGATTATCAGCTAGTTTGGTAGCCCAGTATACTTTATTATCTCGTATGTCTATTAGTTCAGTTTGTGATCCTTCTCCTATTACTTCTGTATCATTGCATATTTCTGTTGTCATATCCTGCATAGTATAGTAACCATTATGTCTAGTCTTACCATGAGCAAAGTATGATTCTGCTAGGTTCATTGGTGTAGGTTTAGTAATGGCTATAAAGTTAATAGTACCAGTATACTCTCCACTAGGTTGAGTATTGCTAGCTTTGGCTGCTATTTTAAAATCTATAGGACCACTAGTATTGCTATCTGTGTTGAACAATACTTTGTTTACTGAATTAGATAAACCAGAATAATTATTCCAATTAGTATCATTTGATAGTTTATAGCTATATCCCCAAGTATTATCCGTGGTTAGATTAGGTAAACTACTATCTGTAGCAATACTGCTAAATACGTTATAGGAATCATTTATACTATTATTAGTATGAGTTAAGTCACTATTATTCCCGTTCATTATGGCAGATAATGTGTAGCCATGCGAAGCATTAGTAGCTACCGATACGTTTATTATATTGCTATCACTACCACTACCTGGTACTAAATTATTTATTATTAAATCTGAAGATATATTGACGGAAAGTGTTGGATTGAAAGTGAAATCTATACCTATACTACTTTGATACGATAACGCAGAAGTATTGTTGGTATTAATTATATTTATAATACTTAATAATATAACTACTATATATAATATGTATCGTTTCCGCATCTTAAACCTCACTTATATTTACTTCGGTTGCGGTGCCATCTTTGTAATATATGAAAAGGCGTATACAAAAATGGCACCGCAAGGTGCTACAGTCAAACATTTCACAACCAGAATATTCAAAATTGTCTATGCATTGACATCCTTACGGCGCCATTTATTATGCACAGATGTTTTGAATATAAAACATCTGGTTGTATTGAATATTTAACTGTAGCAATTTAATTATACCACAGTTAAATATTTGCAGGGGATAATAATTATTTAGATAAGGCTTTGATTAGGGCTTTTAGATCACCTTCGGTTTTGCAGCGGAAGGTGAGACTGCGACCAGTGATGCGAGCCACGGAATTATACTTGGCGCTTAAAGCATCTTCTTCCTTACGGTAAGCATCGCGCTTGATGGCGGCGGTGCTGGATTTTTTCTTATTCTCAGCGAAGTAGCGTTCTACCTTGCGGGCGGTCCAGCCTTCTTTGATAATCTTTGGTAAAACCTTTTTTACGGTCTTTTCGTCAGCGGAGACAAGCGGGCGCATCACTCCTTCGGATAATTTTTCTTTTACCATAATTTTTTTCACATCGTCTGGAAGGTTGAGCAGGCGCATAGTGTTTTGCACGGAGGCTTCACTCTTCCCTACCTTGGCGGCAATATCCTTGGAAGAAAGATTGAACTGAGTTTTGAGCTTGGCGTAGGCCGTGGCAAGCTCTATAGCATTGAGATCCTCACGCTGAGCGTTTTCGATAATGGAAAGTTCTAGGCGGTTTTGACTATCTAGAGTGCGGATGATGGCGGGGATTTTATCTAGGCCGGCGATTTTACTGGCGCGCCAGCGGCGTTCGCCGGCGACGATTTTATATTTGCCGTCTTCTTTGGTGACGACGATAGGCTGCAATACGCCATGTTCTTTAATGGAGGCGGCAAGGGCTTCGATGGCTTCTTGACTAAACTCGTGACGAGGCTGATCTTCATCCCGGATGATGTCGGTAAGTTTAAGTTCTTTTAATTCGCTATCCTTTTTATCTTCGGCGGCGGTGATATCAAATTCTTCGTCTATTAATTCGGTGGGGATAAGGCTTTCAAATCCTCTACCTAAACCTTTGGCCATGTTTATTTTGTCCTTTCTAATACTTCTTTGGTGAATTCTTTGTAGGCTTTGGCGCCTTTACTAAACTTATCGTATGCGCCGACTGGCACGCCATGCGAGGGGGCCTCGGCGACGCGAACATTGCGAGGGATAGTGGTGCTAAAAGTAAGCTGCTTGAAGTATTTTTTGATTTCGTCGTAAACTTGGGAAGAGAGACTAGTGCGTTTATCGTACATAGTGGCGAGTACGCCGAGTAATTTGAGATGCGGATTGGCTTGTTTCATGACAAGTTTCATGCTTTCTAGCAACTGCGCTACGCCTTCTAGGGCGTAGAATTCGGTCTGAACTGGAAGAAGAAGATAGTTGGACGCAATCATGCCATTAACGGTGAGGAGTGATAAGGACGGCGGAAGATCGATGATGACATAGTCGTAATTCTCCGCTATAGTGCGGATGGCGTCGCGCAGGCGAACAAATTTTTTCTGCTGGCTGGTGATTTCCACTTCGGCATTGGCGAGCTCTGGTGTAGCAGGGGCGAGATCAAAATTTTTGTACTTGGTGGGGCGGATGGCTTCTGTCATTGGTACAGCGCCAAGGATGACTTCGGTCATAGTGGAGCCGAGAGCAGCTTTATCCGCTTTTTCAATACCGAGACCAGAAGTAGCATTGCCTTGAGGGTCGAAATCCACTAGAAGGGTCTTTTTTTTGTCTTTGGCGAGATAATAGCTGAGATTTACTGCGGTGGTAGTTTTACCCACGCCGCCTTTTTGATTTGTCACACAGATTACCTTCGCACTCATAATACTTAAGATTATACCACATATTTGGCTAAACACAAAAAGACGGGTCCTGCCGCCTTTCCTCCCCCTCCAGGCGTCACCCGTCTTTTGAAGTTTAACCGATTTTAGTGATTTCGATTTCGGTGTATTTCTGGCGGTGACCAGTTTCTTTATGAACGCGTTTTTTGGCCTTGTAGCGGATAACGCGAACTTTGTCACCCTTAACTTCAGGCGTGACAACTTTTGCTGAAACCTTCACGCCTTTTACTGTCGGGGTGCCAACTGTGGTCTTATCGCCGTCAATAAGAAGCAAAGCGTCAGTTTCGAGCTCTTTAGTGCCTTCCGGGAGGAGGTCCACCCGTAGGGTCTCTTTTTCCTCGACGAGATATTGCTTCCCGCCTACGAGGATAACTGCTTTCTTCATATTAATCCTTTGTTAACTCTGTATATTGTATCATATTTTAACAAAAATGAAAAGGGTATTCTTTGAAACTTCTTTAGGCGGGTCCTGTCGCCTTTCCTCCCCCAAAATTTTGCGTGCGCAAACATTTTGGGGGGTCCCCCTCCAGGCGTCACCCGCCTAGACTAAGCGGCATTATCAGAATCTTTATTCGGAGTGTCTTTTGTGGCGTCTTTCCCAGAAACACTATTTTCTACAGTTTTCAAAGTCTTCTGTGTGCGGTATAGATAGTATCCTCCGCCGCCGATACCAGCGATAATCACGATAGCCAGGACGATTTCTAGTGGACCGGTATTGGGAAGTTCCTGACAACCTTCCATTTCGGGGTTGGTTTTGCAGTTTTTTTCTGGAGTGTCTTCAGGAATAGTACAGTCGCCATCCACCATAAGTTCTACCTCGGCTTTTTTGTTTCCGTCATTAGTGCTGACTGTAACTGCGTTGGTAAATTTGTCACCACAATTGACGCCGTCTTTGACAACTACGTTATAGGTAATTTCTGCCCAACCATTACCGCCAGCGTAATCGCCAATATTCATACCATTATCCGTAATGATGTCGTCGTTTACCGGTTTACCGTCTGGGAAATTGTTATTGTAGAGAATAGCACTACCCGCCACATACTCGAGCGTATCGGGTAGGGTGTCCCTTATTACGACATTGGATTGATCCATGGTGCCTGTATTATCATAACGAACCTTAAAAGTCACAATGTCGCCAGCTTTAACTTTATAGTTGTCGCCAACTACAGATTTGGATATGTCAAAGCCTGGGGCATCTGCGAAAATTTGGTAAGTCACATAGCCAGCATACTCATTACAGCCTGGAAGTAAGCCAGAGAATTTATTGTATCCTAGTAAAGCACCGTCGCCAAAGAGATAGTCTGGGCCAATAGATTGCCCGTTCAACGCACCACCATTATGGATTGTGGCGGTGCCTGGAACATAGCGAAGATAAAGATCTTGAGTGGCCGTAAGGTAAGCGCCATCCCAAACCTCCAAAGGATCGGTATCAGAAGCAAAGATTGTACCTGTAACGGTAGCTTTTTCACCAGATTTTACCGTAGCCGGGAAGCTAGATTTCATAGCGGCGCCGTCAGCAATCCCGATAGCAGTCTTGCCTACATCATGAGCATCGGCGTTGTTGTGATAGTAAATATAAACTTCGTAAGTTTTGCCAGGCTCTACGGTGACTTCGTCGCCAAATTTTTCACCATCTTTGACTTCGCGGATACGCACGAAATTGCGCTCATCGCCAAGCTGGGGGTTGTTGGTGATGGAGTTGAAAGTAGCATAAGGAGCTGGGTCTTCCCAGGTGAAGGTTTTGCGATCTGGGCCCCATGGAGTGTCTACTAGAGCTTGGGCATCATTGCCTTGGATCAAACTACCACTGCTTAAGCCAACCGCTGCTATAGCCGAAGCCGCCATTGTTAAACTGATTTTCTTAAAAACTTTCTTCATACTAGAAATCTCCATTTTCTACTGCGGCTTCTTCGCCAGAATCGCTGTAATTGTCTCCGCCGGCCGAGGCTCCACTGCCGTTTTCGCCGCCAGCAGCTTGCGCTGCTGCCTGTGAGGCATTGCCGGAGTTATCTACTTGTTGCCCCTGCGAGATGGATTCTGGGCTGTAGTAGGCATTTTCGCCATTAGTACTATCTCCACCTTGGTTTTCTCCGCCAGATAATCTTTCCCCATCAGTATTTGCACCTGGAGCAACAATATTACTTGAGGCATAGCCGCTGCTATTGGTACCGTTATTTTCCGATCCGGAACCCGGTGTAGCCTTGTTATCATCTATATAGCCCTGGTTTCCTTTGTTGGTATTTTCGTTCTGTTCTTTGGTTACTTCTGCATCCGGATCAACTTTGTCAGACGGTACGACATCCGGGCCACCATGAGGATCACCTGATTTGCCCCACTCTGTAGTTGGTTGAGTTGGGACTTCCGGAGTTGGTCGAGTTGGGACTTCCGGAGTTGGGTTTGGATCATTTGGATCTATATACGGAACTCCTGGCGGGAATTCTCCTTCGCCATAATTAACTTGCCCACCGCAAGAAAGATTAATATCGGCAATTTGATAGGAAACGGTTTCCCATTTGTCACTGCTGCCAGTGCCAGAGGCCAATGGACGCATAATATCTACTTGCGGGGCACCGTTGCGTTGGACGTTAGCGTAGCCGATATGAAGTTTGTTTGGAATATAAATACCCTCTTGCTCATCATCTACAAAGTAGACATAGCTGCTGGTCTCAAAATCGTTTTCTTTATAGAATTTGAATATTGTTTTTTTATCATTTAAGGCTCGTTCAAGCTTTTGATAAATTTTTTCTTGAAGTATGCCACCGTCTGAGTCATTACTCATCCTATCGTCAATTTCCACCATAGTCTTACCAGTAAGGTTGAGTTCGGCTTTTTCATCTGGCGTTAATATAGTATAGGCGTATGACGCTAGGGCTTCTGGCGTGCGTTTTGCTACGTCCATAATGCCTTGGGCCGTGGCTTCCCTATCGCCGTAACAATCTGCCAGACTATAGTCGTAAGCGTTGGCGGATTCTTTCCCTTCTCTATCGGCATAATGGCTATAGTCATATGTCACTCCATTAGCCTGCTCTCCAACTAGAGTAGCGGCTTCAGCCTCTACGGAAGCAGACTCCGAACTAGATGATTGATTATTGCCAATACAGGCGGCAAGCGAAAAAGCCATAGTGGCAGCTAGTCCTACTCCTAATATAGCTTTAGATGCCCGGCTTTTTTTTGCCTTTTCTAATATTCTACGGACTAGACTTTCATGCGTAGCTTCTTCTTCACCATTGCCAATATGGCTCTCCGTGGTTTCTGATGCAACATTTGTATTCTGCGTTGGGTGTTCGTGCCACTCTACACCCTCGAGCTTATGAAGTACGGCTACAGTCGGGTCTTCTTGCGCTTCTTGTTGTGGTATTTCTGGCGTTTCTACTACTTTTTCTTGAGGCATCATGTTCATATCTTCTGATGGTGTCTCTGACGTCCCGTTCTCCATCTCCCCCTCCGCTTCACGATAACCAGCATATGCCGTAGCTCCAAATTTATGCGTAAGTTCTTCGGGCACTTGCGGCGCTGGTTGTTCAGCATTGTATGTTTCATTATTGCTAAAACTTTCAAAATTATTAGGCATTTTGACCTCCTAAAAATTGTTTGCCGAAAGCAGTCATGGTGTCGCCAATGGTTTTTTGTAGATCTAGGCCGGCATTTTGAAAGAAGTTTTGAAAAACTTCAGGGGATTCTTCGCCGCGATCAAGAATTTGGTTAAATTCTTCAAGTTGTGGAGTAGTTAGACTGCCAAAAATCGCCATGCCAATCTTATCGTCGAGAGATTTAATACTTTGCTCCCTGAGGGCACTTAACTCCTCTGCCGTGCTTGCGGGTAAAGGTTTTTGTTTCATGAGTTCATCGACAAACTGGCCCAAGGTTTCCCGATCAATAAGATAGTTGTCCATATTTTAATTTTATTTAATAATGTTGACCTTTCTGGTTTTAGTTTAACATAACCTTTTTTTAAGGTCAAACATTGAGAAAATTAGAGAAAGCTAAAAACCGAACATTGTGTTCGGTTTTTAGCGTAATTTATGGTTCCCTTGCGGTGTTTAGGATCGTAATGGCACCGTAAAACAAATTTTGATTTTTAAATAACTGGCGTCTATCTTATAGGCAAATTCCTTTCTTTGATTAATGTTTAATGTTCTTGTCTTACATGGGTTTATCCTTTCTTTTGGAAAACTTATGACTTTTTATTTTGATTGTCGCACTATTTTAGGCGGCGACTTCTTTGTCTTTTTCTCCTTTCCAATTCCATAAACCATCTATAGATAATTTGATGGAAGATTTTTTGATTTTAGCTATAGTTTCCTTTGTAACGTCGCTTGGCGAGATATACGTACCTTCGTCTTCAAATGGTTGATAATCTATGTCGTCTTTCCAATCCGAATCTATTACTTTGGTTGGTAGTTGGATGGTTTGTGTTGTCATTTTGTTTTCCTTTGTTTTTATTTTTGTTTAGTTGTGATTTGTTAGAATTTTTGTTTTGTTTTCTAACTTGTTTTGAGTATAGCACACATGTGTGATTTTGTCAATAGTATTTATGCTTAAAATATGGTGATTTGTCAAATACACAGGGGTAAAAATATACAAAAAACTTAAATGAGTCTTGCTTAAACATATCTTATAAAAACCTCAAAACTCGCATTTTTCTCAGCGATTGAAACGCGCGCCAAGATAATTTTTAACAACACCAGGCGGCTTTCGACCTGGGACTTTCCAGGTTTTCAAGCCGTGGAGTTGTAAAAATTATATGGGCGATTTCAAATGCTTCAAAAATAGAGTTTTGAGGTTTTTTGAGAAGCTAAGTTTCTGCCACTTACCTTGCTATTATTAGGCTTTTAAACCTTCTCTAGAGTAATCGTGATGTTTTCGCCGTTTAGCTTGGCGATTTCATCGTAGGAGTAGTTTTGGTTTTTGGTTATTTCGGTGGCGTTGACTTCAAACTTTATCAAATCTTCGTAGCCTTTTGGTAAATCTATAGATAGCGAGAGCTTAATTTGGTCGTCTACCTGGAGACCGGCGTGCTTGCGGGCGGCTTGGATAGCACGGATGAGATCGCGAGCGTAGCCTTCCCTCTTTAGCTCTTCTGTAAGGGTTTTGTCCAATGTTAGCTCTGGGCCATTTTCAACTTTCTTTACGTTCACTTCGTCGGCAATAATCTGTTCGTAGAATTCTGGCAATTTTTCACCGTCGTATATAAGTTTGGCGAGGGGCTGTCGGATTTTGATTTGCTGCTCGGTCTCGGATTTTTGCATACGAAGAGCTAAGGCATCGGTAATAATCTGGCGCGTGCGAGCCATCTTGGCTAATACATCTTCGTCGATTTCTCCAGCCACAGGCCAATCTAATAAATGAACAGATTCGGTACTACCGGTCATTTTCTGGTATAGCTCGTCAGCTAAGAACGGGGTAAATGGTGCTAAAATTTTGCTAAGATAAACTAAAACATAATAGAGGGTAGCGTAAGCAGAGGTTTTGTCAGCCGCGTTGTCGTTTTTGCTGAAGCGACGGCGAGAGCGGCGGACGAACCAGTTGGAAAGATCGTCAATAAATGGGAGAACATTTTCTAGCGCTTTAGGGATATTATATTCTTCCATACCGGCGGTGATGTCGTTTCTTAACTGATAGACGCGGGAGATGATCCATTGGTCCAAAGGCGAGCTCAAAATGCGCTTCGTTCGACTCGCTTCGTCGCGCCCGTCGTTACGGGGCTCCTCGCTCATTCCGCTCCCGTCGTCGCGTACGGTCTCACGAAGCAACATTTCGAGCCCTTCGTTGTCTACTCCATCAATTTCAGCGTAGGTCGTGAAGAAATCATAAACGTTCCAAATCATGGCGAGTTTACGGTTGACGTCGGAGACGTCTTTGTCGAGCAGAGCAAAATCTTCACCAGAGAGGACTGGACTGGACAACAGCAAGAAGCGGAGACTATCGGCAGAATATTGATCCATCAGAATATTTGGGTCGGTGTAGTTGCCTAAGGACTTGCTCATTTTGCGGCCATCATTCCCCGCTAAAGTACCAGTAGTAATGACGTTTTTATAGGCGTTTTTAGGGCCGTTTTTAGCCTTTTCACCGAAGGCACCAATTTCGGCCAAGGTGGTATTTACGGCGTGGACATAATAAAACCAAGCGCGAACCTGTCCGACGTATTCCACAATAAAATCAGCAGGATAGTTGCGTTCGAACTTTTCTTTATTTTCGAACGGATAGTGGAGCTGCGCGAATGGCATGGAACCAGATTCAAACCAGCAGTCTAGCACCTTTTCGATACGAGTAAAGTGCTCACCATCGATATCAAACTCAATTTCGTCCACCCAAGGACGATGATAATCTTCGAGTTCTACACCGGAAAGTTCTTTGAGTTCGGCATAGGAGCCAACTACTTTGATAGAACCTTTATCGCCTTTCCAAACTGGCATAGCGGTAGCCCAGAAACGGTCACGTGAGAGGTTCCAATCTGGGGCGGCTTCGATATTTTTGGCGAAGCGACCATGTTTTAGATAGCCCGGGAACCAATTGATGTTCTCGTTTTCGGCGAGCATCAATGGTTTTTGTCCTTCGATATCAAAGAACCATGACGGGAAGGCACGATACATAATGCGTTCTTTAGAACGAGGATTAAATGGGTATTCGTGCTGAATATATTCAATTTTGTAGATAATTCCCTTTTCTTCTAGGCATTTAGCAATGAATTTATTGGCCGCCCAGATTTGGATACCGTGTTCATCGGTGTCGCGTACACCGAGAGCGTGGAGCTTGTCGGCATATTCTGGCATATAATAGCCGTTTTCGTCTAGGGTGTCTATAAATTCGACTTCATCTTGGTGCGCCAGATACAAGGCATAGTCATCTTCACCATAAGCCGGAGCGATATGGACTATACCGGTACCTTCTTCTTCGCCAACAAAATCCGCAGTGTAAACTTGACATATTGTGCTATCCATGCTATAATACTGACAGCCAGCTAGGCTGGTACCGGTGATTTTGTGGTCTATAACTTCGTAGTCTGTATCTGCGAAGATTTTTTCTATCTTGTTTTCTGCGAGAATATAAACTTCGCCACCTACTTTTACTTTGGCATAATTCATATTTGGACCTACTGCCAACATGCGGTTGGCCATTAAGGTCCAAGGGGTGGTGGTCCAGGCTAGGAAATACTCGTCAGCATCTTTTGCCTTGAATTTTACATAGGCGGACGGATCGGTGACAGTCTGATAGGCATCGTTGTCCATGGTAACTTCAGCTTTAGAAACTGGAGTAGCGAACTTGGTATCGTACATCAGAACCTTGCGGCCTTCGTAGATCTTCCCTGCTTCGTAAAGCTTTTTAAAGGCCCACCAAACAGATTCCATGAAATCTTTGTTCATGGTGCGATAACAATTGTCAAAATCTACCCAGCGGCCGACTCGCTCGATAGTGCTGCGCCAAGCCTCAGAGTTGGCAACCATAGATTCGCGAGCTTTGACGATGTAATCTTCTAGGCTCCATTTGGTGCCGATGTCGCGGCGATCAGTAATACCGAGCTGTTTCTCTACGAAATTTTCGGCTGGTAGGCCGTGGCAATCCCAGCCCCATTTACGTTCTACGCGATAGCCATTCATGGTATAGTAGCGCGGAACTGCATCTTTGACTACAGAGCTAAGGAGCGTGCCATGATGCGGCAAGCCCGTAATGAACGGAGGGCCGTCATAGAAGACGTATGACTTATCGATTGGGCGATTCTCTACTGACTGTTCAAACGTTTTGTTCTTTTTCCACCACTCAGTGAGGGCGTTTTCGTATTCTATGGCTTTTCTTCTTTGGCCAGCTCGGTATTTCATTTTGCTCCTTTCATTAAAAAATCCAATGGTTTTACCATTGGAACTCTATAAGAGCGGTACCATCCAATTTCTGAGTAATTTTTGTACTCAGCACTTAATTCATCTCTTACGCGGACTCACGGGTGGGTCTAATCGGAATAATCCTTTCTTCCACCAGCTTGCAGGTGATAGCTGCTCGAACGCTTTTCTTCAGTATATCATATTTGGAAGATAAAATAAATGCTCTTGCCATCAAGATGATGACGGTTTAGAAATTGTCAAATTTTCTATGTCTAACATTTTTTCTTCTTCTAAGCATGCAGACACTCGTGGCGAAACAAACTGGGAGCAGAGCTACAAATGTCACCGATATGCCATCAGTCTTAGTATTTTCACCTGTATCTGGGGATTTTGTTGATGTATCTGGAACAGGGATATCATTATCTGTGATATCACCATCACTACCTGATGGATCATCTCCTTGATTAGGATTTAGTATCGTAAATTTGGCTGTGGCGACTCCGCTTTCACCAAAAGTAACTAGCAAATTGTGTTCCCCGGCAGGCAGAGTGTCTAAATAGTCTTTTTGAATATCGATTACAGTACCTGTTACATTATCAGACCTAGCGGAATACTTACTTTCGTCGATTATATCCCCATCGATATATATCATGGCAAGCTCTTTGAATAAATTAAAATCTACGCCGACCGTAAAGGAGGCTGCTTCGCTTTTGCCAATAGTATATATCTGGCCATTCCCATAAATCACCTCGTACGTGCGTGTGGCACCATCTACTATAGCTGTATATTCTTCTGTTGTATAATTTTTCGTATCGTTATTTTTGGTGTAATATACCGAGTATCTATTTTTACCTGGCATGATTGTCGTGTCACTATTACTCCAAACGAGGCCGGGCGTAGTAAATGAAATTGTAGACAGACTCTCTCCGACTACTCCATTTAAAATATTATCTAATTCTCTAGGGCTTGAAGAAGTAGCCTTGGAGACAGTGACAGTGTATGACGCAGACCCCTCGCCATAAGCACTGGTGGCCGAAGCAGTGGCGGTAATTGTAGCAAAGCCTGCAGACTTAATAACGACTGCCCCAGTAACGGAATTGACTTCAGCAACCGAAGTATTATCTGAAGCATAAGTAATTGCTCCGTCGCCGTTTGTGGTGGCCGAGTTAACAAAGTTAGAATCTCCATAAACTTTATTAACGGATTCAGTCGCAAAAGTTACTATTTGAACAGGCTTGATAGGATCGTAGGAAGGATTAGTGTGCAAAATGTTGACCACGGTACAATTGCCATAATAATCGCAAACATTGACCGTGTCCGAAATAGCAGCCGCATTTACGGTCTTGCTCATGCTATAGCCATCCGCAGATATTGTATAGCCAGAAACCGGTTGTAACTGATCGCCCGAAGAGATAGTGACAGTAGTAGAATTAGTGGCATCTTGGTAGGCAGTATCAATATGGAGACCCACAGCGATATTAGAATCTGCAAAACGATAAAAGACAAATGGTGGATCACTCGCCGTTTGCGGATAGCTATTATTCGAATAGCCAAGATAGGCCTGATTATCTCGGAATGAAATGCTTTCTATTTCCATTGGCATAGTATCCCCGTCTACATAGAATCTTTTTTCTCTCTTACCGAAGTTTTTGCCTGGAGTGCCATCGCTGTCAAGCTTAACATTGTAGACGTCGATAACCGAGGACATGCTATTAAAACTACCGCAGTGGTGGTATGATTCTTGGCAAGGGACATTAGTGGTACTGGTCGCGTAATATAAGTAGCCATTATGGTATTCGAAACCTTGCCCAATTTCATCAGTGGTGGCATCAAACATGAATTTTTTAGCAAAATTATCATCGGTAACATACACCCTAAAGCCAGAATTCACTAAATACATATTGTGGAAGTTGTCATAGCCTATGGACGAAGTGCTATCCTGCACATATCGCGTAGGTTGACTAACGCCATCATATTGCCATATATAGTTGCTTCCCAGTATGTAGACCTGGTGATTGTTGGTATTGTAGGTCATATCATTACCGTGACCTGTGCCTTGGCTATAACATGGATTCCCACCACAGGGGCCGTTGAGATTTGTGCTAAAATTTGAACCAGTGTATCCAGAGATAAGTCCATCGTTTTTATTTCCCGAATTGATGGAGTAGAATATTAGATTATCATCCGAGCTGCCGTTAAAATCTTGGTTTGCAACCGTGAACCCCTGAAGCTGCGCGAAAGTTGTGCCAGACCATACATATTTTTGGTATTGATATTTTTGAGAGCCCATAACAAGATTGGTGATGTCCGCAACGTCGTGACTAGAGCTTGAAATTTTGGTTTTATCTAGAGTAATTGCTGGACGAATGCCACGGCTTTCGGTCACATCGACTAGCCTATTCCATCCAGCCTCTGTAATGGTATATGCGTATGTAGAGCCTTCAAAATCTAAAGTAGTGCCAGTCCACCATCCGTAACTATTCTGGAGCACCCCATTAATAAACGTCTCTGTATTGGAGGCATATCTATAATATTTGCCGTCTTTATCTATGGTATGAATGCTCCCGTCGGATTCTTTATATATGGATGGCAATTCTTGTATGGTTAGTAAGGTTGCCAGATCATTTTCCGAAATTAAAGATAGTTCACCATCATAATCCACCCAAGTATTTTCAGCATCAGCAAGAATTGTAGTAGCACTTGAGAGTGGGCCATATCCGATATTATGGTCCAGTATTAAATTTACCGAGTCATTGGAGGAGTTATCGTTGCGCTCTGCTATAAAAAAGCGATAGCAGGTAGTATCGGTATTGTAGGAGGTCCAGTAATCATTGACGCCACAATTCTTATCGCCAGTTACTGGATCATAATAGACCCAGTCTTGAAAATCATAAACTGGGTAATCTCCGGCGGCAAGAGCTTCAAAGTCATTATTCTGTTTAGCAAATGAAACCGTTACTATTACCAACATAAGCAATAGCAAACTCGGCATGACAAACTTTTTATTTTCACGAAAACTAAACATTTTTGTTTTCCTGTTTATTTTGGTGTATGATCTTTGACTTATTATAATGATATCACAAACTAGATAAACTGGTCAAGGTTTTTATTTTTTGGTGTGGATATCGAGCTGAGTGTAGGGGACGCTGATTTTGTTTTCTTCCATGGTAGTATATATTACGCGAAGGGCGTCACGGCGAGCCTGTAGACGCTCTGCTGGGTTGCAAGTAATGACTACCTGATAATCAAGCGCAGAGGTGTCGAATTTAGAGATCCCTTGGTAAGCGGCGGTAATAATTCTCTCTTGTTTTTGTAACTTTTTTATAATTTCGTGGATGACCCCTTCGGCTTTTTCTACTTTTAGCTCATACGGCATGGGGATAGGGATATAAACATAGCCCGGATCTACTTCAACTTTATCGATATTACGATTGGCGATAGACACAAAATTGTTGGTGTTGATATCTTGGATTTTAGTGGTAAGCAGGCTAACTGATACTACCGGACCTAAATTATCACCATATTTGATGACGTCGCCGATTTCGTAATAGTTGTCGGAAACAATCACAAAACCACGAATGATATCCTTCAATGAATCCTGCAGGGCAAAGCCGATTACAATGCCAGCAATACCAACGCCGGCCAACATAGAAGTGACGTTGATACCATAAATTTCTAGCACCATCAAAACCGTGATAATGCTAAGGGCGCTGGCGACGATACTTTTGAGCATACGGATGAGGGTTTTGTTCTTTTTATTACTCATGATTTTGGAGTTTTTCTTCTCTCTACCGTTTAGCACTCTAGCAATAATATGGTAGAGCAGTAGACTAAATGCGACGACGATGGCGGACCAAAAAAGGCGCTGGACCCAAACGTTTTTGATGATATTCTCGATAAAATCCATATGCTTATTATATCACGGCAGACGTCTTGTAATAAATTTATTGGCCTTTTGCAACTTCTTCATTTTCACGTATTGCATCGATATATTGCATAGCTAGAGGATAAATCTTATCGTAGTAGCTACTGTCGCTGTCTGCCACATCTTGCCTGTTATTTCTATCAACAGCCCTGCGCTTGCCATCTACGATTTTAGTCTCTACAGGATGTCCCTTTAGTTGAAATTCGACCTTAACGCAATCTGCAATGGTTGGATCTACGTATTGAGCGAGTACCGTGTCTTTATGCAAAGTACGCTTTCTGTTTGTTTTATGATCGTCGATTTCGATCTTTAGTTTTTGGAGGGGTGATTCTTCTTGCTGGTAAAGTCTTCGTTCAGATGTAGCTTTTTTGCATTTCATAATAGCATTGGCCAACTTCTTTTCAATGAAGTCTATCCTTTTTTCTATCTCTATCTTTTCAAAAGCAAGAATTCTTTCACTTGCTTCTTCCATTTCGCCGCCCCGATTATCTTTTCTTGTTTGGCGACGATGTTCTTCAAGACTGCCATCTCCGATGGTTTTCCAAAGAATACTACGAAAATGACCTTTAAGATATTCATCCATTTCGAATATATTAACAACGTCCATTATCTCTTCGTAGCTGATATTTTCGTTTACAGATTCCAGTGCTGCCATAGTTCTCTTTTTCATTTTTTCTTCATAGGGTCCAGTCCAGATGTCTACTATAGGTACGTCAAAAAATTTCGCATGCCGCAACATATCTTCGGTGATAATACCATGTTGCGCTATAATATAATCTGGTCTGTAGGGTTGGCCATCTTCTGTGTAGCGATGGACTACGACCTCGTTGTAGCCAGCACTTTCCTTTTTAAGTTCATCTATTTTGTCGATACTCATGCCAGCCTCCGTGGTCCCTTTTTTATAATGCTGATGAGAACGCGCATCTGTGGTAGAGGCGCGGATATATTGAAATGGAGCGAGGTGAGAAAAACCATAGCAAATATCAGAGCCGTCATTGCGAGCAAACCTGGAAGTAAGGTTACTATTTGAATTGATATAGGATAGAGAAATTACATTCCCTCTATTCTGTTCTTTTGAAGCTTTTTCTTCTGATTGCATCCATATAGATGGATCATCGATTAATTTACGACTAGTGGTAGCACCTATAATACTCTCGTCATCGTTCTTCTTGTAGGCTATATTGTGGGATAACATAGAGAATGGTAATCCCTTCAGTATATATACTGGCACTTCTGTACCGTTATATTCTATCGAGTCTTTTTCGACTTCGGGATTTTCGGCCAAGACTTCTTCTTCTAATTTGTCTACAGTCAAAAGTTCTGAATTGAATTCTCGCTCAACCGATTCCTGCGTCCGCCTTGCACGAATCTCCATTTTCTTTCCAAGTCTGTAGTTGTCCATTGCATCGACAAAATCTTTTTCAAAAGCCGCTTTTTCTTCTGCAGCTTTTCGCCTTTTATTTTCCGCCTCCTGCTCTTCTAAACGACGTTGATCTTCTAGTTCTTTTTGTTTCTGTTCTGTGTCATACTCTCGTATGGCGACCGCCATAGCTTCGCGACGGCGACGAGTTTCTGAGCGGCTAAAGTGTATACCTAAACGATCTAAAGCCAGACGACCAATTTTACGCAAAGTGGAAGGAGGGGCGCTGATTTGCTCATATCTGTACCGAGAAGATTCGCTAGACGGATCTTGCAGATCTTGTCTTAAATTGTCTTTTAATTGATCCACTCTGCCACGTTCTGCGGCGTCATATTTACCGGCTAGACTCTCAAGAATTGACCATTTGGAACCCGAAGTCAGTTCGGTTTCACTATTTTCTGAATTTGAAGTTATTTTTTCTGGATTCATATTGTATTTACACCATATAGTACAAAACTTCGTTGATAAGCGGGAGGTTGCGGCCACGCCAGGAGGCGCGGACATCGCCCATCTCGCCGAGAGCGAGGATGGTGGGATATTCTACAATGTCGTAAGCCTCGCAAAAACCGACGTTTTCGTCTGGGTTCATGGTTTCTATTTCCCTACCGGTTTGGCGATAAAAGCTTTCCAGCCATTCACTAACGGTACGTGAATAATCTTGGTTGTCTCTGTAAATACATACCACCCGCATATAATTATTGTTTCCTTTTTTGCTCTTTTAAGATGTTTTCAAAATCTTCTAGAGTTTTGAACTCGCGGAATACAGAAGCAAAGCGAACATAAGCGACTTCATTGACCTCAGCCAGGACATCCAATACGGCTTCGCCGATTTGCTGCGAGGTGATTTGATCAGTACCAAGACCGTATAATATATCAGAGGCGCGGTTGACCACATCTTCTACTTCTAATTCGGAATTAAAAAACTTACCGACGCTGCGCTTGACAGCCAAGAGTAATTTATCACGATCGTAGATTTCTTTATTACCACTGCGTTTACTTACTGTAAGGGGCGGCATTTCAATACGCTCGTAAGTGGTAAAACGATGACCATCGCTAGAAACGCGACGCCGACGAATCATAGTGCCGTCTACAGTCTCGCGGCTTTCTAGAACTTTGCTGTCTCCGATACGAAATTTATGTTCCATCCGCGTCTCCTTTATGAATTATTTTCTCTTTTTGCCTTTCAAGCGCTCGCGAAGAGATGGTGGAACGTCCATGTCATCGTCGTTCGCGACCGGTTCGGGCTCTGGTTCATTTTTGATAGAATCCCACATGTTGGACTTGCTTTCTAAGGCAAAATCTTTAGGCTCTGAAGCGGGCTTTTCATCTGAGAAACTACTAGTAGCGATAGGTTCTGGGGTCGGCTCGTTGTAATAATCGGAATCAAAACCAGTAGCTACTACGGTAACCACGATTTCGTCTTCTAGTTCTGGGCGAATAGATGCACCAAAGATGATGTTGGCATCTGGGGAAACTGCGCCAGTAATGACTTCGGCGGCTTCTTGGATTTCGCTCATAGACATATCATAGCCACCAGCCACGGAGAAGAGTACGCCACGAGCACCTTCAATTTTAACCTCAATCAGTGGAGATTCTACAGCCTGTTGAGCAGCAATCACGGCGCGATTTTCGCCGCTAGCGCGACCAATGCCCATAAGAGCCGAGCCGGCATTTTTCATGATGGCTTTGACATCGGCAAAGTCTAGGTTGATAAGTGAGTGTTCCGTAATTAGTTCAGAAATGCCCTGCACTCCCTGGCGAAGTACATCGTCAGCAATTTTAAAAGTCTCTAAAAGTGGTGTGCGAGGATCGATAGTTTGTAAGAGTCTATCGTTTGGGATAGTAATAAGTGCATCTACCTGACGAGCAAGTTTATCAATAGCGAGTTCGGCATTAGCACGGCGACGAGCGCCTTCAAAAGTGAACGGCTTGGTGGCTACGCCTACAGTGAGGATATCTTTTTTACGGGCTTCTTCGGCCACGATAGGGCCAGCCCCAGAACCCGTACCGCCGCCAGCGCCAAGAGTAATAAAGACCATATCCGCGCCATCCAGAGCCTTTTCAATGGCTTCTCTGCCTTCTTCGGCAGCCTCGCGACCTTTTTCTGGATCACCACCGGCACCAAGGCCTTTACCAATGTGGACCTTGGTATCGGCAGGCGAGTGATGCAGAGCCTGCGCATCAGTGTTGATTGCAACAAATTCTACGCCAGAAAGGCCGACTTCTTTCATGCGTTCCACAGCGGAACCGCCGGCGCCGCCAACTCCTACTACTTTGATACTAGCTTTGCTTTCCACCTCTGTCGGTTTTACCTCTGGCATAATTTATCCTCGCTTTAATATAATATCAGTATATATCTATTCGGCGGGAAAATCAAGGGCTTACTCTAGAATTAGTCTTCGGTGCGGGCGAGGCAGCGGATAGACCAGCCAAAATATTTCCCGTAATTATTGTAGTTTGGTTCTACTCTGTTATTTCTACCACTGAAATATAAAATATAAGCTTTGTCATATGAAATGGTACTGGACCAGTAAAAACCGCTTGCGTTGTAACTACCGAGGGTATTGTCAGATATATAGCCAGATTGGATAAACCACAATGGAGATGTGACTAGGCCAGTATTATCAGTTGCTGAATCGCCATTATATAAATAATTCAATCTCCTAAACTCATTACTAGAACCAGCTGCTATTTCGGATTGGTTAGATATGGTAGGCAATCTCCATCCTTTAGGACATATAGAGTTCTTAGGGTTCTTAGATATATCACTTAACGTATCTTGCATTAATGAGGAAGAGTTATTAGATGCTATAGCTGCAGTCCAGTTATAATAATTACCTAGTGAAGCATGGCCTGTTTCTGTACTATCTATTTTACTAGCACTATATGGTGCAGTATCGCTATTTTGCCAACCAGTAGCGGTAGTGCCAGTAAAGTCTATAGTAGTAGCACTACTAGCTGGTTGCCAGTAGATGATATTATTACTTTCCGTGTATCCATCACTATATTCTGCATATTGTCCAGTACTAGAATCATAAGCTACATTTAGATCTGTAGTATTAGAATTAAGTGTAGTATTGGCTTTTATGTCAAAGTCCAAGTTCTGTGTCATCCAGATATGCCCATCAGCTAATCTGGTAACCCAGTATTCTTTATTATCTCTAGCATCAGTAGCGAGTAAAGTATCTCCAGGGTTTGGTATTTCATTTTGCCAATTTGCTACGTCTTGCATATAGCGAAATGCTGGAGGATAGGCTGGATGCGTAAGCAGATACTTCACCTGCCCCTGATAAGTACCTGCATACTGGGAAGAACTAGCATATACGGCATAAGTAGTAGTAAAACTAGACCCTTGTGCCATATCAGTAGTCCCAGAAGCCCTACTAGCCACCTTAGTCCAATAACTTGGTACTAATCCATATGCATTATTATAATCACTTTCTATAGTAGGCGGAGTGGGGGAAGGATCATCTGGTATATTGTTTAGTTTCATCGCCCAAGCAGATGTTAATCCACTAGTATTTAATCCTGTATCTATACTATACTCAGGTCTTTCAGGGTTAATAAGTTTATTATTACCTTCTTCATTATTACTATACCCTACTGCATATACACTATACCCATTACCATCATTACATAGTGTAGTAATGGTAGTCTTTCCTATATCCCCTAAATAGTTACCGTTATATACTTCTGCATTATGAGGAACATTAACTACACTAGATAAAGTACAAGATGATGAGATAGTAATAGCTAGATTGTCTGACCCAAATGTAGAACCTATGGCAGAGCTATGAGAAACACTGAAGCCAAGGATAAAGGTAGAGATAACAAGAAGAGGAATAGAAACCAACAATACATTACGGAAAGCATAGTAGAAGAAATCTATTCTACATGACACAGTTTTATGCACCTTTACTTTATGATTAGTTTTAGTGGTTCTATGGCCCATCTTTTACCTCACTTATGTATATATGATTACTACTACTCCCCCATGTGGTGCCACTATATTAATAGGGATTAACAAAAATGGCACCGCAAGGGGTGCTACAACCTAATAACCTGCATCGATATTCTCTCTCCAAGTATTGGCTACCTTGCGATGCCATTATCAACTTGGAGAAAAAGTACCTATAAAATATGCGGTGCATATATGTTATTAAGTTGTAGCATCTTAATTGTAACGTGATTTCGATATTAAAACAAGGGCGGATTTTGGGCAGATTTTAGTCAAAAAAAACAGCAAAAATAGCCCAAATGGGCTAAAAAATTGCTATTTTAACAAAATATTAACAGAGGTGACGAAAGTAATAAAATTAATAAAATCTAGAATTTAGAGAAGAGTTTTTTGAGGAAACCTGGGGTTTTAGGCATCTTAAAGGCCTTTTTAGCCTTTTTACTACTAACTGGGACATATTGGCTCTCTTCGGCGGCAAGCACCGCTAAGCCGACAGCAGCGGCAAATTCTGGCTTCTCTATAGCATCCGCTACACCCCCTAGCCCCTTTGGTGTGCCAATTTTAACGGCAGCTTCTAGGGATTGTTTGGCAAATAAATCGATATCACGCATTTTGGCGCCACCACCTACCAGAATAATCCCCTCTGGGAGACGTTGGTCGTATTTGGCAGCTTTTAGCTTTTTGCGGATTTCACCAAAAATTTCGTCTAAGCGGGCTTTGACTACTTCTTCTACCTCTTTTCTATCAAATACGCGTTCGTCCTTGCCTTCGCGACCAATCTTGATAACTGGGGATTTTTCGGTGTCAAAATTACCAGTGACAAAGCGTTGCTTGATTTCTTCGGCTAAAGTGGGGTCTATAGCTAAGACAATAGCTAGATCATTAGTCACGTTATTAGAACCGGCAGGCACTACACCTACGTATTGTAAATCGCCCTCTTCGTATACGGCGATAGAGGTAGTGGCGGCACCCATATCTATAACGGCGACACCGTTTTCTTTTTGACGATCCGTAAGCACGGCCTTGGCTGCAGCGATTACGCTAGGAACCAATCTATCAGCATGGACATCGGCGGCAGCGGTAGCTTTTTTAAGATTTTCGCAATTAGGGGTAAGGGCGGATACCACGCAGGCGCGCATTTCTAGCCGAGCGCCGGACATACCGAGAGGATCCTTAATTCCCCCTTGGCCATCTAGAGCATACTCTAGAGGTACTACATCTAAAACGTCACGATTAGCCGGAATGCGGCCAGAGACAGCGACATCTTCTACTCTATCTAGATCTTCCCCGCTGATTTCGTGTTCTACCGTACCGACGGCAATCATACCTTCGGTGCGAGTGGACAAAATACTGGAGCCATTGATGGAAACGTAGGCATTGCGGACATCGTAGCCGCCCATGCGTTCGGCCTCGCCAAGCATTTTATCTATGGCACCGGCCGGACCAGCGAGATTAGCAGGGACACCCTTGCGCATACCAGCGGATTTACCTTCATTGTAACCCACTACAGCAAGAGCACCATCTTTGCTAACCGAAGCAATAACAGCGCGGATATTTTCCGTACCCACATCTAAGCCAGTAACGAAACGTTTGTCGTTATCCATAAGCTTATTATAGCACCTTTTATGGCTCTCGTAAAATTTCTTTTTCTATTAGACTTCCTGCAGGCTTTGATAGATTTTATTATCTTTCAATAATTCTCTGTGCTTGCCTTTACCAATGACTTTACCCTTATCTATGACAATGATTTGGTCGGCAAGACGCATTAATTCTGGCTTGTGGGTAATCATGATGACGGTATGGTCTTTTTTAAGTTTTTCTAGGACAGCCATAACTTTGTCGGTAGTGGTGCTATCCAATGAGGATGTAACCTCATCGAATAATAATACTTCTGATTTAGATAGCAATACTCTAGCTAGCGAGAGCAGCTGCTTTTGGCCAGTAGAGAGATTGGCCCCATCATGCTCTAGAACAGTGTCATATCCTTTAGGTAGCTTCATAATGTCGTTGTGGATGCCAGCTTTTTTACAGGCTGTTACTTGGTGCTCACGATTGCTATCTATTAGACTGAGATTTTCGCGAATAGTCATATCGAAAACAAAAGGTTTTTGTGCCATAAGGCTAACATTTTTAGCATAAATATCTTCGGTGTAGTCGTAAATGTTTTTTTCGTCTAATAATACTTCGCCATTTTCTATTTTATAAAATCTTAGAAGCAAGCGAAAAATGGTGGATTTGCCAGAGCCAGATCTACCTACCACTGCCGTTATTTGACCAGGCTCCGCCGTGAACGAAACATTTTTGAGACCTGGGTACTTTTGGACTATTGGTTCCAGAACTGTGCCATCTGGCGAAGTTTTTGGGGCTTCTTTATACTCAAAATTCACTTTTTCAAATTTTACAATTCCCTTGATTTTATCGGTTGTGTCTTTGCCAAATTCAATTGCTTGCGGAGTTTTATAGCGCAGTAAGCGATATAGACGATCTATCGCTACATAGCTACGCGAGATATTGTCAATATTGTCGCAAACTGCGCTATATTTGTCTACAATTTCTTCATAATAACCGATTACTAAGACTAGCGTTGCGATATCGTACGCACCTTTAAGAATTAGGTCGGCACAAATGAAGTAAATGAAAACCCGACCAAGCCCCACTAAAAACGGAGTTGCTGACGCAGCGAGATCGCGGTGTAACCTTTCTTTGTAAAAGTATTTGTTCCAAGCAAGTTTAGACTTATTTTGATATTCATAAAGATTGTCTTTTAGATTTAGTGTTTGCACCTCCTTGTAACCATCTATTACTTGAGAATAAAGTCCTGAAAGCTCATCGGAGTAATTTAGCATTACGAACCTCGATCGATCACGTTTTTTGGTGTGGTGAGAAAAGTCAATGAGGGACAAAGTCAGCAGTCCAGTAACGACTAGCCCAATTCTTAAGTCTACTACGCACAAAATAATAGTAGCAGACAAGGCTCCAAAAATTGATACCAATGCATCACATAACTGATCTGGCGTTTGCCGAGCGTAGTCTACGTCTCTAAAAGCTGTACTCACTAGAGTTGCCTTTGAAATATCAGACGAGAAGTACACGTCAAATTCCATGATTTTTTTGAGGATTTTTTGTTGCAAGATATTATGGATACCTAAGGCGTTAATATAGTATGCCCAGTAATTGTAGCGGTGACAAAATATGTATATTACTGCACTGACTAAGAACAGGCCAATAGAAATGAAAGCATATTGATAATTCTGATCTTCTAGGCCTTTGATTATTTCTGAGGCTGCCAACGGAATGAGCAAAAGGGCGATTGTCCTAAGAATTGCCGACACTACAAGGTGTACCAAATGTTTTTTGTTTGTGATCTTGAGAGCAAAAAATCGTTGGGCAAATTTAAGATAATAGCCATGCTTAAGCATTGTGTGACCTCCTTCTGGACGCGGTGAATTGAAGCATACGGTAAGTTTCACTTTTATGCATTAACGCTTTATGTGTGCCCGTGGCTTCTATCTTACCCTGATTCAATACAACAATACGATCTGCCTTGGCCATTAGCTCTGGTTTTTTGGTGACTAATACGACTGTATGATTTTTTCTTAGTCTATCAATCAACTTAGGGACAAACGTAGCCGTATCGGGGTCTAACGATGTGGTAATGTCGTCTAGTAGTAGAACTTCGGCATCGGTTAAGATTGTTCTGGCAATAGAAATCATTTGTTTTTGGCCGCCAGAAACATTAGAAGCGTTTTCTTTGAGAATAGTATTGTAACCCTGCGGTAAGGTTTCGATAAAATTGTGAATGCCCACAGTTTTACAAGCTTTGATCTGCTCCTTAATGTTGGTGTCGGCGAAGCTTAAATTATCGCGAATAGATATATTAAAAACGAACGGTACCTGGTTAGCTACGGCTACTGACGAAGTATAAATTTCACGTGAGAATTCGTCAATATCAATATCATCCAATAAGATTTTACCCTTTGTGGGATGTTGCAATCTAAGCAACATGTCTAGAACCATGGTTTTGCCGGCACCGGGAGGGCCAACAATTGCCATGACTTCATGGGGTTTAATTTTTAGCGACAGGTCGTTTATAATCTTCTTCTGGCCGATCTTCAGAGTGACGTTTTTGAATTCAATTTCGCCACGTAGATTTTCAATACCAGTACGACCAAACTCATTTTTTGTTTTTGGCTGATACTCTAAGACATCTTCGATTCTTTTTAGGGAAATATAACGTGTACGGATTTCGTCGATTCGACTAATTATTTCCCCGACGTACGATTGGATAATCTCTTGGTGATAAGCAACAATCATAATCAAAATATTTAATTCTAGCTTGCCATTAATAAGAAATATTACTAAAATTATGTATAACAGAGTCTGAAAACCGTAATAAATAAATTTTGAGTCTAGACCCCATATCCGACGATATCGTCGTTCTTTTTTGTAATATGCACCGTATCGATTTTGAATAATATTTAGCTTCTTGCGCAATCTAGGCAGCATATTGAATGATTTTACTTCTTGCAGACCATCAGCGACTTGCCCAATCAGGCTGCTATAGTTATCGTCTTCTTCCCTTTTCTTTTCCCAGAGGATATTGAAATTACGATCTGCACGATCGCAGACCAGAAAATATATTATCGCAGAAGTCGTTATTAATACAGCAAACAGAACATTATACGACCCAACAATAGCGATGATCACCGGGATCTGCAAAGTTGCCAGGAATAGTTCAATCATATAGGTACCGATTTCACTAACGTTAAATAAGTCGTCGCTCACCGTATTCATAAAACGGCCTTTTTTGATTTCACGCGTAAAACTACCGTCTATATTAATGACTTTATTGAAAATTTTATCGTGTAAGTGGAGGTAGTCTCTACCAGCCACAATAGAGTAAAGCCGCCAAGTAATAATTTCTGTAGCCCTAGAGCCTAACGCAACGGCACAATATACTAAAATATAAATATAGGTCGTGTCAGAATCCTGGTTCATCAAGGCACCAATAATAAGCGAAGCAACAAATGGCTTGGCGATTTCACAAGCATAACAAATTAAATCAAAGACAAAATAGACACAGAGCGACAGTTTGCTGGGCTCCACTATTTTCCAATATTTCCTACAATCGCGCCAATAACTCTTAAGCATTAGCTTTATTATAACACTATGCTTAGCCTACTGTTATAATTTTTCAGTCCGGAAGAGTGAGAACTTCGTAGCCATCTTTGGTGACTAAAATCGTGTGTTCACAGTGGCAGCCGATGGAGCCGTCTTTCATGCGGACAGTCCAGTTGCTATCTTCGTCTACATAGTTGGCCGGGCGACCAAGACAAGACATTGGCTCTATACAAATAGTGTCGCCCTCTACTAACTTGTAGCCGTGGCCGCGTTTGCCGTAGTTGGGGACTTCGGGTTCTTCGTGCATAGTTTTGCCGATGCCATGACCAATGTAATTTTCTATCACGCCGAGATGACCTTTTTTTAGCACTTTTTCTACCGCATGGCCAATGTCGCCGATATGAGCACCGGGTTTGACCTGCTCAATTCCCTCCCACATGGAAGACTCGGTAACCTGAATCATTTTTTTGACAGCCGGATTAGCCTTTTCGCCCACAATCATAGTGAAGGCGGAATCGGTAAAATAGCCTTTATAATAAATATCTAGATCAAAAGAGACTTTGTCACCTTCTTCTAGGGGCTCGTCCGTAGGGGCGCCGTGGACTAAGGCATCGTTTACGGAAATACAGATGGCGCCAGGAAATTCTTCTTCTAGCATATCATAGGCCACACCAGCGCCGCGTTTCACGATTTCTTTGCGTACCCAAGCATCAACTTCTTTGCCAGTCATACCAGGCTGGACATAATTTTTAAGATCCCTCAAGAGATTGCCGAGAATTTTGCCACCCTCGCGCATGGCGGTGATTTTTTCTTGTAGAGTTTTGACATCTGCAGTTTCTTTATTCACCATAGCTATGCTCGATTTCTCCACCGTTAACGTCTTTTTCTTGCTCGGTAGCGTTGGGATTCATTTCTTTTGCAACTTCTACCAAGCGAGCGGTAACTTCCTCTACCTGGCCTACACCATCTACACGCCGAATCGGGATATTGGCTGATTCCAGAAGCGGCAAGATTTCGTTGATGTTTTGCTCGTAGATACTGAAGCGACGCTCAATACTGGCACGCTCCCTATCATCATCGCGACCACGAAGCGCTAGGCGTTCCAATAGTTCTTCTTTTGGGACTTCTAGGATGATGGCGCCGTCTAGTTTGCCGGACATGTTTTCTAGAATCCATTTGGTCTGCACGGCATCACGCGGGTAGCCATCTAAAATTACGTCAAAACCTTCATCCTCGGCTTTGGCGATTTGCTTTCCCATCATCTTGATGACGTCTTCGTCTGGAATCATGTTGCCCTGGTTGATAATATCGTCATATTCATTGGTTTGGCGAATAGCCTCACCTACAGATAGCCAGCGCCAACCGAAAATTTCTGCCAGGGCGCGGCCTTGAGTACCTTTACCAGAACCTGCTAAACCAAATAGTGTAATCATTTTTCTCCTTTTTCGTTGTTTATTTTACCATAAAAAAGTACCCCGGTAAACGGGGTGCTTTTACTTAAGTCCTAATTTGATGCGCTCGGTCTTTTCGGCCTTGCGAGCTTCGCGGATAATAGCCTTTAAGCGGCGCTCGCGCTTAGAAATAGGTTTGCTAAAACGCATTTGCGACTTCTTCAAAGGCATCATACCACTCTGGAGAACTTTGCGGTTGAAACGACGAATGATGTTTTCGTTCGCCTCACCCTGATCTTTTCTAGTAACTTTAATAGCCATATTGGTGGTATTATATCACAGGTTTAGGGATATGGCAAGAGAAAAGCCCCGCTAATTGCGGGGCTAGGTAATTGGATACTACTTAGGGAATTTAGCTCGGTATTGAGCCCAAGCGGCCAAAGTATAGCCACAGTCGATTTTACCTTCAGCTATGAATGCGTCAATTTCATCAGCCGAAAGAAGAACGAGATTTTCGATACCTTCGTAGCCGTCTTGTTTGATAGTATTGCCGTCGTATGCCAAACCTTCTACGTCGCCCATAAAAATTGAGCAATACCAAGCGTCCGAATGAGTTTCGGGATAGGTTTTGCCAAGATACTGAATGTTAGTAAGCTTGGCGCCCTTAAGTTCTTCTTCTATCTCACGTGCGGCGTCTTGCTCTGGCTTAGAACCAGCTTCGCAATGTCCGCGTGGAAAAGCCAAATGTTTAGCGCAAACCTGAGATCGATATTGGTCTTCGAGAACGAATTTATTGCCAATCTTGGGCACGATGATTACGCCGTTATACGGTAGAATGATTCGGCCCTGAATTTTGAGCACCTCGTCTTGTTTAATTAAATCCACGACAAAAACCTCATACAGGCCTTTTTGGTATAATACGCCCAAGTGTTCTCCAGTCATTCGCTCATATTCGCGGATTCTTTCGGGATCCGTAATATAGGTAATGCCGTAGCCATCAGTGAAAAGCTCAGGATGACTGGCCACTAGACCTTGATACAAAGCGCTCGCTTCTTCCCTGCCACTAGTAGTAATGTTCATAATTTACCTCCAATTCAAAATTTTTTTCAATGGCTTAGCTCAGATTATATAATAATTTATGAGCTTAGACAAGATTGGGTGATGTTTTTATAGATTATGGGGCGGAGATGAGGTAGGGGTCGGTGGCGATGCCGGAGCCGGAAGTGATTTGAACGTGGTGCATTAAGGAGATGACTGGGCGAACACCGCGATCCGCATCAATAAAACCATCTATATTGCTACTGAGTTCACCATTGGGCTGGATACTAAAACCTAAGCCTCGTCCATCACCAAAACGATGACGCGGCGAAAACAGCCAAAAGAAACTACCTGAGCGCAGATATGAGTTGTAATTCTCCCTAGATGAAGTGGTAGATCCACTACCACTTCCAGCCAAAGCCGCTTCATCCGCTGTAAGGAGTGCTACTGGATATTTTAGCTGCATATTTCCTTTATTTGAATTTTTAGTCGTATAGAGATCTACTATTCCACGGGGGCAGATTAAACTTAATTCTTTACCGGAACGCAGATTTCTGACATATGAGCCAAAATACATTGTAGCTTCAGTAGTAGCATAAGGTTGAATGGTATAAAGAGGATTTATTCCGTTAGCATCAGAAAAGGTTGAGCGATCGTTGCAATATCCTGCGCTAGGCTCTAGAGTAGCCTGATACGTCCCTATAGCACCATTGAACCAAATATTTTCTATATAGTTTTTAATATCAGAGTCTGCAAGATTAACAGTGCTGTAGTTAGAATTATCACCAAACACTATTCCTGTGGATATGGGAGTTGTGTTATCTTGTATATTAGGGTCATTATTAAATGTATATCCTGCACGATTAATATTTCTATACCAGTCTGTGCTAGTAAAACCCATTCCGACTATTCTAGTATTATCCTTTATATTCGCGCACGAATTCGCTGTAGTGCCCGTAGAGTATAAACCATTGTATATCATCTTGGTGCCACCAGATGCCGTAGTCCGTACAATGCGCCAGCAAGTATCGCCTAGTCTTACATAGTTTGGGTAGTAATAACCATCGCCGTTTGAGCCGTAAGTATTCTGGGTGCCATCTAAGTCGCTATCCAAAATACCACGGTAATAGTAGATATTATAGCCATCATCTACATCACTAGATGCACCGTTGTATAAATAAACGCCAGAGTTAGAAGTGTCTGTGGCAGGGTTATTTGAAGTAGGCACAGTAATAACGGCCTGGAGTTCTGCTAGGGTTTGAGTGCGGGGGTTGCCGTTAACATCGGTTTTAACCTTACTAGCTACTACGTCGTAGAGCTTTGGCCCTTGCCACATAGCGTAAAGATTAATAGTGACTGTCTCGCCAATGTTGGAGATGGGGTAAGTATCGCCTGAATGGTAGACATTACCAGAGCAAGTATTGTTGCTAGTAGCCGCCGTACACCAAGCCATAAAAGTATAGCCGCCGGGCCTAGTGGGGATAATAGAACTTAGAGTAACATTAGTATCTGCCACAATGGTATCGGTAGTTGGAGATGGGAGACTAGCTGCTGGGGCTTCGTTAGTATTATCTAGATAGTTAATAGTATAGGTGGTGGTGAGAGGTTTTGTGGTAGCATTGAAATTAATAACGTTGGTATAAGTGCCAGAAGGCTGTGCACTACTAGCCTTGGCACCTATTTTAAACTGTACTTCCCCACTGGTAGCAGTGCCGGTAGTGTCTAGTAGAGTAGAAGGGGTGGAGGTGGTATCATCATATTTAATTAAGCCGTTGTAGCTACTCCAGTTGACATCCGGATTAGCGCTGGTATCTCTAGACGCGCAAGAATAGCCCCAAGTATTATTTGGTAAATCGTTCAGAGTGGTGGCGGAAGTGGAAAGATTGGTAAAAACTGGGTTATTACTAGGATTATTATCTATATGACTTACTAGACTAGTAGTATCGTTGGCGCTATTCCCTACTGTGGCGGCGAGATTCAGGCCGCCAAAAGTGTTAGTAGCTACGCCTATATTAATGACGTTGCTATCGCTACTGGCACCTGGCGTGAGATTAGGAATAGTGAGCTCGATAGATGATAGAGCTAATTGCAAGGTAGGGTTGAAAGTAAAATCTAGGCGTTGATAGGTTTGATAACTGAGGGCATAAGTAAAGGTTATGTTTATGAAACTTAATATTATGATTAATGAAGTCAAGGTTATGATTTTTATCTTCCCTGCAAAATGGGGTGTTATGTTTTTTGAAATCAATGTTATGTTTCTGATACTAGAAGTTATGTTGTTTTTATATTGCCGCATCCTGTTTTACCTTTTACCTCGCTTAGAGTTTTGTTCGGTTGCGGTGCCATCTTGTATTTTATGAAAAGGCGTATACAAAAATGGCACCGCAAGGGTGCAATCATCTAATAATCGTACCGAAGTCCGACAGTTAGACACCTTACGATGCCATTTTATGCTGTCGGATAATCGGTAAAATGAAAATATTCGGTACTTATATATTATTAAATGATTGCAGTTTTATTATAACAATGTGGGGTGAAAATGGCAAATAAAATGAAACAAAAAATAGACGAGTCGCTTCTCATCCTTCGGATGAGAAGACTTTTGTTCGTCGTTTCGGAAAAGAAAGCAAGCTTTCTTTTCTCTCGTCTCCTCCAAAAGGCGAGCTATGTTCGCGACTCGTGCGGATTCTGTCATCTGAAATAAAATAAAAGCCCTTTGGGCTTTAATTTTATTTCAGTGGCGGAACCGACGAGACTCGAACTCGCGACCTCTGCCGTGACAGGGCAGCGCTC
>CAMKRV010000009.1 GCA_946415265.1 uncultured Candidatus Saccharibacteria bacterium
CTGACAATCTTTTCGGTAAATTACTATAAATCAATAACTATAAAATTGTAATTTCGCACACAAAATGAAGTAACAAAGAGAGACGCCTAGCCAATAGCGTCTCTCAAAGTGCTCTTCTATTTGAAACCGGGCGGAAAACAAAAATTTTAAAAGAAACCGACCGGCTACCTCCCAAATAGTAGCACCAAGACCATTTTAGCTTAGAATCCTTTTATTTACAAATTGTTTATGGTATAATCGAAATATACATTAGTTAATTGCGACAAGGACATCCTTGCCGTTTTTTATAGCTAATCACTAGCCGATGGGCGTAAAACAGAGGATTCTATGGATAAAGACAATAATCCTGCACCGGATAATAACGACTCCGGGGATAAAGGCCAAGAAGACAAGCCTACAACGTTTACGCAAGAACAAGTTAACGATATCGTGAGCAAGCGTCTTGCCGAAGCCAATACTAAAGCCGAGAAAAAGCTTAAAGATGAAGTCTCGAAAGCTTTAGCTGAGGCCGAGCGTCAGAGTAAACTCTCTGAAGCTGAACGCGAAAAGGAATTCAAAGCCAAACAGCAAAAGGAACTCGATGATCGCGAGCGTACAATTACCCTCCGCGAACGCAGAGCTGACGCTAAAGATGCACTGTCTGATAGAAATATCGACACAGACCTCGTAGACTTCGTTATTGATATTGACGAGGATAAAACCAATGCCAATATCGATAAGCTAGAAAAAGCTTTCAATAAGGCCGTAGAAGCCGGAGTCAAAGCCAAACTAGCCGGAACTTCTCCCGAAGATTATGGCGAGGGTACAAAGCCGAAAACCGAGATCAAAAAGTCTCAAGCAGGTTTACGGTCATTCTAAAGGAATAAACTATGGCAAGAACTGATGCTTTAAGCATTAATATCGACGCAAGTACCGCCGATAAGCTCGCCGAGATTCAGGGATTCGTCATTGAGACTATCCAAAAAGGTGCTGTCTCAGAAAAGATGAAGAATACCGAATATTCTGGCGATCCTACGACTGGTAGCGTCGAGATTGACCGCTTCAAGAACGCACAGGTAGATGACTACGGTACTGCTCGTGCGGCCGGAGCTGGCAAGAAGATTCTAAACACCGGTAAGGTCACCATTAATATAAACGAAGATAAAGAAATCGTTGAAGAAATCGCCAAGAAAGATGTCAAACTCTACGGCATTGCGTCCATTATGGACAAGCGCAAGAAAAACCAAGCGCTCCGCATGATCGCAGATCTTGATACTCGCTTCTTCGCGCAGATGGTTACCGATGGTACCGAAGTCACCGGACTTACTACCGCAACCCCACTCGTGGATAATCTCGAAAGTATCATTCAATCTGTCGAGACTACTCAAAACGACTGGGTAGATGGCGTTGATCGCGAGATGATCGAAATCTCCGTCAAACCGGCAATCTATGGCAAGCTGCTCAATTATATTGACTCCGTGCCAAACCCAATTAGTGGCCTCAAAGAAGATGTCTTCCATGGCGTGAAGATTTACTCTAACCACCGCCAGACCAAAGACATCATCTGTGCTATCCATGGCGCAGTTGGTCAGCCGGTCACTGTCGACGACTACGAGCCGGAGAAAATCCAGCTCTCCAATAACTACGATTGTAGTCTCTTCTACTCTCGTGGCACCAAAGCTGTCATGCCGGACTTAATCCGCTACGCAGATATCGCGGAGGCTCAAAACAATGGCTAGATTCAAGCAAGTATCAACCGGACTTACGCTCGTCTGTGAACGCAAGGATGTAATCGAGCAGTACGAAAAGTATCCTGATCTTTACATTCCGCTAGACAAAGCGAAATCCGCTCCAAAGGCCGAAGAAAAGCCTGCGGAAACCAAAACCCCGGAGAAGAAATAAATGACCGACTCAGAGCAAGAAACCAGAATCAAAACTTATGCCAAGCTCCTTAATAACAGAATCGAGGATGGTGAACTCCTAGATTTTGTTACGCTCGAAGTTCTAGATCGTGTGCTCGTTTATCTAAACGACAACACGCTAGATCAGAAACTAGAGCGTATCGTGGCGCGAATTGTTTCTGGCGTATTCGCCGAGAGTCAGGAATCTTCAGACGGAGAACTTTCTCGTAATATCAGTAGCATATCGGATAACGGCCAGACGATTTCATATTCTGAAAAAGTCAAAAGCTATCTTGTATCTACGGATGACGAGGAACTCTTTAGCGGTTTTTCGAAACTGCTCGCACCTTACAGGAGAGTAAATGTTGCTTCCGAATAATTTCGAGAATGAAATTTCTAGTCGCTTCTACGATAAAGAAGTCACCGTTCTTGAAACTCGGGAGAGGATAGAGCCAGACGGCGGAGTGGTTCGCGAGGACAATACCGAGAAATGTAAATTCTTCGGAAATGTGCGATTCAACGCGCAAGAAGAACTCCAAAGCGATATCGGGCTCCATCTCGACGCAGATATCACCATAACTTGTAGAAATGAGACAAATGTCTCACTAAACGATTGTCTCGTTTATCTCGGGAAAAGATATAAAGTAAATAATCTGATCCCGAGCGACTCGCACTTAACAATCACAGGTAAAGAATGCAAATAAAAGTCGTAGGTTTAAAGAAATTTGCCACGAAACTAGGCCGAATGAAGTCGGATATTCTACCGGATGTAGAGCGCGGAGTGAAACTAGCGACAGTCGTGGTTGAGGGGAGAGCCAAAGCGCTCTGCCCCACCAACAAGTATCGTGCCGGTGGCGAACTTAGACAATCGATTCATCCTGATACGCAAGCCCTAAAAGACAGCGTGATAGGAAAAGTATCGACGATTAAGGAATATGCCGCCTTTGTCGAATTTGGCGTCGGTATTAAAGGCCAAATGACGAATCGAAATCATAAGATTCCTCTAGCATACCGTCAAACTCCCTGGACTTATACTCCAGACGACGGCGAGACCTTTATCCGTACAATCGGTAATGTCGCTCAGCCGTATCTCTATCCAGCTTTCCACCAAAGCAAAGCACAGGTCAAAGATCTCATTATTAAATCAGTTCAAGGAATCGCAAAATAATGTATCAGCCAAAACAAGATATCTACGAAAAGCTTCAAGAAACCGGCGTAACGGTTCTCCAAAGCGCCCAAGAAACTTATACTGAGACTCCGACGATTACATTTTCTGTGAGTGACAATTCAACCGAACTAGATCTAAATAACGAGATAGTTTCGCAATCCATTATCGTCTCAATTGATATTTGGACTGATACAAGCATGGAAGCCTCGGCGCTTCAGAATGCCTGTGAAATATTAATGCGCGAACTAGGATATAAGATGACCTACTCGGCGGACGTTCCGTTCCCTGAGGGCGCATTACATCATATCAACTGTCGTTTCGAGACGACAAGATAGGAGAAAATATGGCTGGAACCCGAACCATGGGTACTACCCTAACTATGAAAAGAGCCGGATCAGAAACGGCAGATACCGTTATCGCTCACTTAACCTCTATTGGCGAAGTGACTGGCGAACGCGAAGAAATCGATGTAACTACGCTTGATAGCCCAAATGGCGCTAAAGAGTTCATTTCGGGCGTTGTAGATTTCGGCTCATTCGATGTGGCTGGCAACGTAATCGACGGCGTACAGGTATCGACACTCTACGACGTCTTTAACGGCCAACAGAATCGCGACTTTGAGATCCAGACTCCATCTGGTACCAAATTATCGCTCAATGGCTACTTCAGCTCATTTGGCTTCGGCGAAAAGACTACCGATGGCCTTGATACATTCAAGGCGACCATTCGTGTATCCGGTGCGCCAACTTATACTCCTGCCGGAGTAACTACTACCCCTTAATAACTTAAACAAGGAATAAATAATGTCTACTAAACTAAACCTCAAGTTTACAGCACGCGACGTGGCCGCCGTAGAAGAAGCATTAGACGGCTCACTCGAAAAGATTATCGCGTCATTCAAACTAACCACCCTGATTCAATTCTTGATGGTAGGACTCCGCGATAAAGATGGCAAGAAACTAGATTTAAGCGAAGATGCCGCATTTGATGTGGTAGATGGCGCCATTAAAGAGCATGGCAAAATCGAACTCCAAATTCAGGTTATCGACGCATTGATTGAAGCCGGTTTTTTACCAAAGGCGATCGACACCGGACAACTCAGAGCAACCTTGTCCGAAGCGATAGACGAAGCTTCAAAGATAACTGGCAAAGCCACGAAATAGACGCTCTCTATATCGGGGTTTCTCTAGAACTTTATTGGAACTTAACCCCGAATGAGTTTATCAAGTACTGCGAGGCTCATTCGAGGCGAGAGAAATTCCGTATAGAGGCAAGCGATGCGCTAAATTACCTACTCGGTCAGTATATCGGACTAGCGATACGAGCGCCAAAGAAGTATCCAGACCGACCATTCCTAACGAAGACGCAGGAAAAGAAGATGATGCCGATTACAGACGACATACTTCTTAAAACTGCCACTATGCTCGGAGCGAAAATAAATGGCAATGACCGTAGATGAGCTACAAGTTCTCATCACCGCACAAACAAGTAAATTCAACTCGGAAATAGCGAAAGTCCAGAGTCAGATTTCTGGGCTTGATAAAAACGTAAAAAATACGAGTTCAAATCTCACTAAAAGCTTTGGTAGTCTAGCTGCCAAAGTTGTTTCTGTTGGTGCAATCATAAAGGCTACCGCAAGTTCAATAAATGCGGCAATGAACTTTATTGAAGATGAGAACTTGTTCCAAGTCTCAATGGGCAAATGGGCTGACGCGACACGCGACTGGTCTAATGAAGTTCAAAACTCGGTCGGCGTAAGTGCCGCATGGCTACGCAAATACTCTGGCGTAATGACGAATATGACCGCCTCAATGGGCCTAGCACAGGATCAAGCCGTAAAGCTAGGCAAAGGTATTGCCCTTTTGTCTAACGATATCGCTTCGTTTTATAACATCTCTGCCGAATCAGCCTTTGAGAAGATTCAATCAGCTATGGCCGGAATGCCGAGACCACTTCAGGAACTCGGTATTATGGTACGCGATAGCGAAGTCAAACAAGTAGCTTACGCAAATGGAATTGCTAGAACCGGCGATGAACTAAATACTACTCAAAAGGCGATGGCAACTTATCTTGCTATCTTGCAAAGAACTTCGAACGCGCAAGGTGATCTAGCAAGAACCGTCAATAGCCCGGCAAACCAATTCCGAATGCTTAAAACATCTATTAAAGATCTAGCCGTAGCAATCGGCACGATGTTTCAACCGCTTCTGCAAGTCGTTCTTCCCGTCCTAAACGCGATCGTAATTGCTACTACAAGAGCATTTCAGGCAATAGCAAAATTATTTGGAATCGAATTCGACGCAAGTGCTTATGCGGATGGTTTTTCTGATATAAGTGCTGGCGTGGAATCCGTTGGCGACGCGGCCGACGATTCAAGCGGAAGTGTCAAGAAACTCGCCAAACAGTTAGCCGCTTTTGACGAAATGAACACTCTCAACAAAGATACTTCATCTGGTGGAGGTTCTGGTGGCGGAGGTGGTGGCGGAAACATAGATTTGCCAACAATAGATTGGGATAAGTTATATTCCGGTGGCTTTGATAAGGTCACGAATAAAGCCCTAGAGATGGCTGATAAGATTTACAAGGCATTCGAGAAACTCGGCAAGAAACTCAATAATACTTTCAAGAAAATAGACTGGGCGAAAATAAGTAAAGGCATAAATGAAGTCTGGGAAGCCCTAAAACCGTTCGGCGAACGAATCGGAGCCGGGCTTGAATGGTTTTACGACAACGTGCTTGAACCGCTCGTAGTTTGGGCGGCAAATAATTTAGTGCCAACCGTACTTCATCTAATAGCAGGAGCTCTGAAACTTATCGGCGCCGTAATCGACGCTTGCGCACCGACTTTCGCTTGGCTTTTCGATAATTTCCTAAGACCAATCGCCGAATTCACCGGCGGAATCATTATTGGAGTTCTTCAAGGAATTGGCGATATGCTAAATTGGATCGCCGAACAACAAGCCGTCGTAGAACTCATAAAGAACATTGCTTTAACAATAGGAATTATGGTCGCGGCATGGGAAGCTTACCAATTAGTAGCCGGAATAGTAACTGGTATCCAAATCGCCATGACCGGCGCGATGGTAGCCGGCACTACAGCAAGCGGAGCGTACGCAGCTGGACTTGGAATAGTAACTGCCGCACAAAGTGCCTGTGCGACCGCCGGTACGGTCTTAAATGCAGTATTTAGTACGACTAGTATTGTTGGTCTCGCGATAACCGCTGTCCTTACTGGTATTAGTGTAGTAAACGAGGCTTTGAAACTCTCCACAATGGAAGCCGAACTCGCCGAGAGAAATCGCATGGATACGATCAAACTCTCAACTCAAACAACCGAATGGCATAACGAGGCAATCCAAAGGCAAAAAGAGTTGATAGACGAGCTAGAAGACGCTGAATTAAATGCCGTCGATTCCGAACTGGCCTATATTAATGCACAAGAAATGGCAACGCAGAAACGCGAGAAATATAACCAAATGCTTCAAGCTGGTACTTATAGTACAGACGAACTCCATAAAGCGGAGCTAGAAGCGCTTTCTGCGGAAGGTCGTGCTACGGCCGCCAAAAATAAACTTGCCGAAGCCCAACAGAATGTAACTGATAAGACTGAAGAATACGGCAATATGGAGTGGAAACGTATTATGACCGAGAAACAGGCCGAAATGCTTGATCTAGCTAAGGCTGGGCGCTATGAAGAAATAAACAAAAGACTTCTTGAGCTAGGCACTTCTTGTGTTGAGTATAAAGATGCGCATGGTAATATGGCCAAATTTACAATGGAAGATTCAGAGAATATGGCATTCTTTATTGGCGACCAATTAGCTAAAGCAGACTCTGCTTATAAAGAATACTGGAATTCAAGTTCAGCGACAATCCAAGAAGCGGTTAGAATAACGGAATCTGTAGAGCCACAATTTGAACAGAGCGGTAAAAGCTTTGACTCCGGTCTTGCGACAGGTATTAATCAAAACTCATGGCAGGTATCAAACGCCGCAAAGAACAGCGCGCTTGCGGCCAAGAATGCATTTAACTCTACACTCCAAATCAAGTCGCCGAGCCGAGTCATGAAGAAGTCTGGCGGATTCTTCGTGGCCGGTATTGCGACAGGAATTGCTGACTCGATAAAAGAAGCCGAGACCGAAGTCGTCTATATGGCCAATAAGCTAACCGGAGCCGTAGATAATGTCTTCTCAAACTACCAGATGGCCGATATCGCACCGAATCTAGAAATAGGTACAGATATTAGCAATGATATCGAAACGCGCTTAAAACGCGATAATATGCGCCAAGAGATGCAAGAAAAAGATGATGATGATGAACCAATCTCACTAACCGTCAAAATCGGCGAAGACACGATCCTGGATAGAATCGTCAACGGAATAAACGAAAAATCGTTCATGAATAATATGGGAGTAATAAGCATATGATAGGAACTCTACTGAAGATCAATGGGCAAACTATTCCAAATATTAAAACATACAAGGTCGGCAACAATAAACTTTGGGCCGACGCGGAACGCAATATGGATGGCGATGTTAGAGCGACTTTCATTGGTGTATTCCCAAAGCTCGAATTAGAGATTGGTGGTGTTTTAACTTCTGCGATCGTAGCGAACCTCTGCGCTCTACTTGATCAACCATATTTCTCCGTTACATTCTATGATCCAAAAACCAGAGTCAATCGGACTGCCCAATATTACGCGTCAGATTATACTGTAGAACTGATGGATAAATACCGGGAGCTCTACCAACCATTCTCGGTCAACTTAATACCTGTGAGTAAAAGATGATAGAGGTAAGTAACACATTTAAAGAAGCAGCCAGGGCGCCGGTAAAAGTTATCCGGGTTTCGATAGTCTGCGAAGATGACACTTATACTTCGTCCAATGTACTTGTCTCATTATCAAAAGAAGATGCCGGATTCTATTTTAGTACAACTACCAAAAGTCTTTCATTTAAACTATTAGGAACTGACTATGACTTAGTCGGCAAAAATGTAACGGCCACATACGAAATCCAATCTGGCAACAGTTGGGATAGTTGTATACTCGGTCGATTTACTATCTACGAACAGACCGCTAATCTTGAAAAAGGAATGACCGAATTCAAAGCCTATGATCCAATAGGCATGATGGGGAGAGTCAATTATGATGCTGGAAGCCTAAATTTCCCTTGTACCGTAGAAAATCTATTCGAGCAAATATGCAACAGATTTGGATTAACAAGATATGCAACAAGTGTCGCAAATCTCTCTTATCAAATTAACGAAGATTTATATGCAAAAATAAACGGAACAACATTTCGTGATATTCTCGCAGAAATAGCCGGAGCGACGGCTTCTGTAGCCGAGGTCAATAATGAGACAATTCGACTTAGACCAATTGAAATGATTTCAGCAGAAACTCTAACCTATGCGAACCTAAAGAAAGCAAAACTAGAACCAAAATACGGCCCGGTCAATAGCGTCGTCCTTGCGCGAACTCCGACCGAAGACAATATTGCAGTAACAGATGAAGAAAGTATCGCCGAAAACGGCAAAACCGAAGTTAAGTTAGCTAATAATGAAATTCTGGATGATGACCGAGAAACTCTGGCGCAACCAATTCTTGACGCAGTCGACGGATTCTACTTTTATCCTTTCGAAATAACTACCGAGGGCCATGGTTGGTATGAAGTAGGAGATCGTCTAACCATAACGGACGGAACAAACTCTTGGGAAATAATAGTTAGCAACATTTCGTTAAGTATTGGTAATGGAATAAAAGAAGTAATCAAAGGCGTTGCGCCATCTGAAACACAAACCAACTATGCGCTTGCCGGCGGAATTACGAAGACGATTTATAACACCGAAATAAAAGTCGACAAACAAGGCCAAGAAATAACATCTGTAGTCTCGCGGCAAGATCAATTTGAAAATCAAACGCTGGAGAACTTCTCACAAGTTACGCAGAATATCAATAGTATAACGACCACAATCCAAACGACAGGTGGCGGAAACCTAATTCACAATTCTGTTGGCTACAATATAGACAGCAATCGAAACCTCGTCGGCTGGGATAAAACCGGAACGGTTAGTTCAGAAACTAGCCCGGAGTCGGTTTCCTATGGCGCAATTTCTGGGAATCAAATAGATATTGGTGTTTCCAGTTCCATGACGCAAAGGATAATCGTAGATGGATCCGGAAACCAACTTTATACATTTAGTTTGCGTGCCAAAAAGAGTGCTACTGGCAATGCTATAATTCATTTAAGAAATAATATCGATGATTACACTATTGAAATCCCTGAGGGCGAAACAGTACTCTGGAGTAATTATAGTTTAGTAGGAATAGAACCGCATTCTACATATTTTGACGTTGTAATTCAGACCGATGGAGCAGTAACCGAATTATCAGTTACTGACTTAATGATGACGGTTGGCAATAGTACAACTCCTTGGGTTTCTGCTTCAGATGAGATATTAAGCAAAAACGTAGCCGTAGATAGCTCCGGAGTAACAGTACGTTCAAACACCACTAATGATTACGTCCAACTTAACGAGCTAGGGCTAAATGGCTTTTCAGATGCGTCCGGGAGCATGGAAAATGTGTTTACGGTTAACCGAGACACAACTGAAGTATCAAAGCTTAAAACGCGAAATCAAATTACGATGTCGCCAATAAAAATAATCCCAATAAAAAGCGGCACGCGTGCTGGCTGGGCATTCGTAAAGGAGAGCTAAAATGGCAACTACTGAATTTCAGATTTCAACTTATATGCGAGCCAGACTTGAAACATGGGAATCCGACGTAAGCACAGCAAACAACACGTCAGTAGTTCACGCAAGAATCGTAATATGGCGTACAAATACTTGGAGCGGACAGACCTATTCATCAAGCGTACGCAGAATTATTTCGATAGATGGAACAACGGTCTGCGACTGGACTGGCGAAATTAGTCATTATAAATCTTACGGAGAAATCGAGGTCGCCTCTGGCTCAAAAACTGTTACGCATAATAGTGATGGCTCAAAATCTGTCGGAGTCTCTGCTTCACTTCAAGACAATGTCGGATCGTACTTTACCGGTAGCGGTTCTCTAACAATGGGGTTGACCACCATCGCCCGAGCTTCGCAACCATCAATAAACACATGGCCAGACAACTCTCCAAATTTCAATATTGGAGATACAATCACGATCCATATGAATCGTAAATCAACTAGCTTTACACACACAGTTAAGATCAATTACGGATCGTCATCTTATACGATTGCAACTAACGTTGGAGACAACTGTACTCTGAACACGGCAAATATAGCTTCGCAACTTTATGCCCAAATGCCAGCCTCAACCTCATACAGTAACACGATTTCCGTGACAACCTATAATGGTTCAACGAACATCGGTACAAAGACTTGCGCTTATACCGCAAAAGCTGTCGAAACCAACGTAAAACCAACTTTCTCAAACTTTGCTTATCAAGATACCAATTCAACTATTACAACGATCACCGGCAATAACCAATATCTAGTGCAAGGCAAATCAAATCTACGAGTGATTATTAGTGCAGCAAATAAAGCAACCGCCAAGTATAGTGCTTCAATTCTTAATTACAATGCGTCTATTTCTGGACTTTCAGCGTCAGCGGATTATACAACATCCGCCCTGAATATAGATTTCTCAAGCAACGCATTTACTGCCGGAACGCAAACATTGTCAGTAAGAGCAACTGATTCGCGCGGATACTCCACTTCTGTAAGTAAAGATGTAACGGTGCTAGCTTATGTATCACCGGTTATAAATGCAACGGCAACACGCTTAAACAATTTCGAAAACCAAACCACACTCGTAATAAAAGGCTCCTATTCACCCCTTACGATCAATGGAACTGCAAAGAATACAGTATTATCTGTCGAATATCGGTATAAAAAACAATCCACCTCTACATGGGGAGAATGGACTGCTATGACTGGATTATCGCCAACTTCCTCCGGAGCATACACAACTACAAATAAAGTTTTAGATCTCGACAATAGCTCGGCTTATGATTTTGAAATTCGAGTAGCAGACAAGCTTGAAACGATTACTACTACACTAGTAGTATCAGTTGGTATTCCGATTTTTAGAATTGGTATAGATGGCTTTATCTACAACAACGAGCAACCACTCATGCCAAGCCATGTTGGACAAATCATTATGTCTACAACACTAAACACCGCAGCAAAAGTCAAAGCAATCTATGGTGGAACATGGGTAGCTTGGGGAGCTGGACGCGTACCGGTAGGAGTAGGTTCAAACGGAACGACAAACTACTCTAGCGCAAATGCAACAGGTGGTTCGGAAAAACACCGGCACGATTTTTGTATTGGTATGCACGCGTTTTATGGCGCACTCGTCGATGATGACTGGGTTCAAGGCGCAAACGGCTCAGGTGCCTACTCCTATTCACAAGGAACTTTCTCAAAAAGTCTAAACTGGAGCGGAAGCGCTTCGACGAAGAGGAATAATAGCTTGGGAACCAGTATGACCAGTTATTCAGAAACTTGCCGTAGATCATATGGCGATACGGACACTGGCGATAGTCGCCAACCGTACATTACCTGCTATATGTGGCGTAGAACTGCTTGAATTCCGTCTCATGATATAATAGAAGTATGGTAAAAAGCGATTACCAAGATCGAGCTCGCGGCATGCTCGTCGGCCTCGCGGTTGGCGATGCTCTTGGTGCGCCCGTAGAATTCTTACCTGATCCGTCAGATGTTTATATTAAAGAAATGGGCGATAAAATTGAACATTTCCACAAGAATTACCGCGTGCCAAAAGGTGTTTGGACTGACGATACGGAAATGGCGCTCTGTATGGCAGATAGTTTACTAGTCAACGAGGGATATGATTCGTATGACATCATGCGCAGATTCCAGGCCTGGAGTGAAGAAGGCTATCGAACATACGACGATAAGCCGGCCTGTGATGTAGGAATGCAGACATCTCGTGCTATTGACGAATTTATCGCTCACCCAGTAGTACCAAAAGATTATCCAAAAACCGAATCTGCCGGTAATGGCGCAATCATGCGTCTCGCGCCGATTATTATCGCCAATACTTTCTTAAATAAAAAATACCCAACCCTCCAAGATGGTTTTAAAAAAGGAAATCTTATAATTAATCCAAAAAATGATGACGGAGAATTTATCGATCTAAAAGATATCACGCCTACGATCGATATGGCAGTTCTGTCATGTCGTGAAACGCACAATTCTATTGCCGCCGAGGCAACGACAGCACTGTTTGCAACGATGCTTTACTGCGCCTTGCATGGGCTTCCTAAAAACCATATTGCTTCGTATTGTTCACGTTGGATTATGAATGAAGAATACGACCACTTTTATCTCGATAACTCCGAAAAACTAATAAATAGAGCTTTAGAAAAAGACGGGGAGAAACTATGCAATCTCGGCGGATACATCGTTGATGCCTTTGCTATTGCTCTCTGGGGTTTGATGAACTTCAATAATTTCAAAGATGGCATGATGGCAGTAATTAGATTAGGTGGAGACACCGATACTAATGGCGCAATCTATGGCCAACTCGCAGGTGCTTATTATGGCTATAATGCGATACCTGAAGAATGGCGAAAAGAAGTTTATCTATCTGACGAGTTAGTCGAAATAGCCGATAATCTGCTTAAAATACCAAAATGTCCAATTATTAGAACCAGATTTGAAGATGATAAATACTTTAACGAGCCAGATGAAAGGAGAATTTAATTTATTATGGGTATTTTTAAGCGCGAAAAGAAGTTTTGGCTAGTTGACCTCAACAGAATAGAGTCAATCATAGCTTATTTTTATGATAAAGATAATAATCTACCGCCCGGATATGGACCAGTAATTCTCCAAGCCTTATCTACTATTAATCACTTCTGTAGTAGTTATGTTGCGCTGGACCAAACTCCAGACAAAGAAGAAACAAAAGTCATGGCGCTTAATTCTCTGGGATTTATCGAAAAATCCCTCGCCCACGATAATGGCGAGTATCACGAAAAGTTTACACATCATTTAGTTGAATACTGGTCAGACTATCTGGAAAATGAAGACGACAAAGATGTTCTTTCATTTCTACTACGATGCTCCATTGTGTCTGGAATCTTTAAGTTTTATTATCAATACAAAAAATACGGAACTGATCCGAGTAAAAATGAAGAATATGCCAAAATTACAGATGATCTGCTAGAGATCTTAGATAATAACGGTACGACCTATGACTTAATTGGGTACCTGAATGAAAGGAATCTAAAGAATAAAGAAGATAATCTACTATTCTTACTCCAGGGCTTTTCTGCAATTTGCATAAAAAAGGGTTACAGGCCGTCATGTGATAATAAAAAGCTCGATAGACTTTTCGATAACTTTGAGAAGAATCAACTAGAAAAACTAAAGAGAGGCGCTTATTTTAGCTCATCTAAATATCTGCATACATAAAGCCAAGTAGCCTTTCCTGAGCCGACGCATTTATAGATAAAACGATAATCGCGAGGAATTACCGTCTGGCGATTGAATGTGCTAGACGCTTTTATCGCCAATTAATTAATTGCGGCCGTCGGCTCGGGAAAAACTACTTAGATCCTGTTCCGGCTTAACCTCCCGACAACAATATAATTATTAGTGGAGTAATTACCTTGGCTCGTTTGGTTAAGCCGGAGCATATATGGCAAAGAATTAGGATCAGGTTTTCATAATGATTCCTCCTAGATTAGTTTGATATTGGATGTACTAATGGGTTGACCATTCTGAAACCATTCTCAACGAAATTGCGAATATTGAATAACGGCTCCAACGAAAAACACCTCGTCTCACGTAGTCAATTGACTAAATGAAACGAGGTGTTTCTGATGCTATATGGAGCCGCCAACCAGGTTTGAACTGGTGACCTTCGCCTTACCATGGCGACGCTCTACCAACTGAGCTATAGCGGCATAACCAAAATGTACTTTTTCTCCGCCTAAATCGCTTCAGAGGTGGCACCATGGTCTTACCATGGATGCGCTCTACCAACTGAGCTATCGCGGCATACAACCATAATATCATATTTCGGTACAAAAATAAACTATATTTATTGACTGTTCTTAAAGAGTATGTAATTATTATGCCAAGCCTCGTACATATCAGGAGTTTAGTCGTCGGCGGGGGTGGTCACAATCAAACATGACACAATTAAAAGAGGCCTTCGTAGCATGAACGAAGAAGTCACACTTATCACAACGAGATACTGTAAAAATAGGAATATTCCATTGTGTACTATTGAAGAGTGGGCAAACAGCGACTTCTGGATTTATCAGTGTGCCGCACTTTATGCTTCTAATGGAAAACCAGAAAAAGAATATACATTAATTATCGAAAATCTCTGTAAAAGTTCCGACGATTTCGTAAAACAATTAGCAAAAGAAATTCACGCTCAACAAAATAACAACGACTAAACTCCACCCATAAATCCAGCCCGCTAAAAAAGCGGGCTTATACTATTCTTCTCATCATAAGAACGCAAAAAGTTCCCCTAAAGTCATAGTACTGTAAATCTTTTACTAAAAGAAAAAAGACCCTTCAGGTCTATTTCATTTACTGATGCTGGAAGTAAGACTCGATTGGAGCAAAGTGACAACGATGTCCTGTTTTTCAACAACCTGTCAAGGTTGGTGCTGGAAGTAGGACTCGAACCTACGAAGCCCGAAGGCGAGAGATTTACAGTCTCTTGTCATTGCCACTAGACGATTCCAGCACTGATATAATTATAGCAAAATTATCTAAAAAAGCAACAAACTAAATCCGCTTTCGCCCCACATGCTGCTTGATAATCTTTGGTGTAGCTTTTTTGGCACTAGATTTCACAACTTTACGCGTAGCTGCACCAGCCTGCATCATTTTCGCCCGCGCCTCACGCGTACGTTTCACGGCAGTACGTTTTGCCTTAGCCGCATTATCCTTCGCAATTTGCTCTTCAATGCGCGCAGCAGTAGCCGTAGCCGCTTCAGTATCTTCTGCCGCCTCGTACAAGGCCAAAATCTGCCTCAGAGTAGAAACTTTCGGATCAAGTTCATACGCGTTTTCCAAAGCTTCCACTGCCTTTTTAGTACTACCTAATTTTTCTTGAGCCTTTGCCAACGCAATATATCTCGCTGGCACATCGCCTTCCATCGCAATTGCCTGCTCAAATGCCATTGCAGCTTTTTCATATGCTCCAGTCTCTAAGTAAATCAAGCCAACGTTATGAATAGAAGCCGGGTTGCTATCTAAAGACTGCGCAATTTCAAAACATTCCACCGCTTCATCATATTTTTGACCCTTAGCATATAAAATACCGAGCCTATTATACGCCGCCGCATTTTTTTCATCAAATTTCAAAATAGTAAGTAAGGCCTTTTCCGCTCGAAACGGCTTTCGCTCCTTCATCGAAGTCTGCGCAATCTGCCACAGCTTTTTCATCTGCGCCGTATATTTAGGTGATTTCTCCTCTTCCTTCTTTGCGCGTGGCTCCATCGGAAAAAAGAAAATCAAATAGACGATAAAAATCAATATTGCAAATATCGCAACCATACACCAATTTTAACACAAGTTAGATACAATTTGCAATTTTATATGTCCGTTTCGCAAAATCCCCTCATATGCCGCCAGAAATTGCGGTAGTTTTTTTACAAAAACATCTTTACCAGTCAAAAAATAAGTTTTATAAAACATCTCTATTGCTACGCCCAAAACTTCCAAAGCATACGCCCGCACACCATCCTTTTTTTTCGTAATCTCTTCAGCTAAGCTCACCAAATCCGCCGGCTTTGCCACCATTAAGCGCTTTGCTAAATCTTTTACTTTTTCATCCGCATTAATCCCACCATCAATCGCTCTATGCTCTCGCAAAAAATACACCGCCGCCCGACTCAGTATCGTCGGCAATAATTTAGACGGGCTATCTGTAATCAGCACAAAATGTACTTTATCGCCCGGCTCTTCCAAGTTCTTTAAGAACGCATTTGCTGCCGCATCACTCATTACATCCGCTGGACGTATTACTACAAAAACATCCCCTACTTGCCGCACACTAATTCTTTGCGTAGCTTCACGTACCTGTTCTATAGTAATTACACTTTTTTCTTCCGGCTGCAAAACAATCGCATTTTTTATTTTTACCGGTGTATCTTTCGGCACCACAAACACCGCCGTACCAGTTTTTTTAGCTATTTCAGCAATTTCACTCATCTGCTCGAAAAACATCCGCAAACTCCTTCGGTAATTTTGCCTCAAACGTTACGCGTTTATCGCCTGGTAAAGTTATCTCTAACTTATTAGCATGTAGGTATAGTCTATCCGCCTTTTTCTCACCATATATTGGATCACCCAATATCGGATGCCCTAGATATTTCATATGTACCCTCAGCTGGTGCGTCCGCCCGGTAGTCGGCCTCAGCTCCACTAAACTATATTTGTCATTACTCTTCAAAACCTTATAATATGTTTCCGATGCCTTACCGTTTGGGTCCACCCGGAACGTAGTCGGCCTTTTCAGATCACGCGCAATTGGCAAATCTATCTTTGCCTCATCCAATTTTGGCCGACCAGACACCACGGCGTAATAAGTTTTGTGCGTTGTGCGATCTTGAAATTGTTTTTTCAAAAATTCTTGCACTTCTGGACTTTTTGCCATTATCACTACGCCACTGGTGTCTCTATCTAGTCGATGCACTAACAATCCATAATTCTCCAAAGTTTTCTCCGGGCAATACTGTGCCCGCGGCATAGAAAGTAATCCCGCCGGCTTATCCAGTACTACTACATTGCCATCTTCATAAATCACTTCCGGCACTAAATCAGCATTTTTAATTGTATCCGGCACTTTCAAATCAATCTTTACACCACGCTCAAACTTTTGGTTAGCCTTTTTTGCTATGTCGCCATCCACCGTCACAAAACCAAATTCAATGAACTTTTGCAGAGAAGATCTGTTGTAGCTCTTATAACATTCGCCCATTAAAATATCTAGCCTTACCTTCTCCGGCTTTTCCGCTTCTTCCGCCAATTTCACATCGCCATTTATCACTCGCGACATCTCTGGCTTACTAAATTTCTTCCCTGTTCGTATCATATACAAATTATACCATATATGTTATAATATGGCCAAGGTGGGAGTATTTTTACAGGGAGGTGTTTATATGATTGACTTTGAGACTATGAAAAACCTGAGAGAAAAACGCGACAAAGTCAAGAAAAACGACACTCATGATATGACCGTTTTTCTTAGAGGCTTTTGCAGCGACAAGCACAATCCCAAGCCAGAAACTTTACGCGCTCTTGGATACGCGCGTAAAAAACACCAGAACCAATTTAGAGACAATGGTGAACCTTACATAGTTCATCCTCTCTCTATGGCCTGCTTCGCTATCGGACTCGGACTCACAGACGACAATCTGCTTGCCGTCATCCTACTGCATGACATTTGCGAAGACACCGGTACCGCAGTCAGCGATTTACCCAACAACGAAATCGTCAAGCATGGGGTCAAGTATATGACCATTCAAAAATTGCCGAGCGACGAAGATAAAGCCGAAACCAAAAGACGCTATTATTGGTCATTATTGGAGGATAAAAACGCTCTTATCTGTAAGGCTTTAGACCGCTATTCCAATCTCAACGATATGCTCGGAGTCTTCGAACCCGAACGTATCATTAAGAATGTCCGCGAAACACACAACTTGCTACTGCCGGTTCTAAAACAAGCCAGAGATATATACCCCGAATATACCAACGAAATCCATATCCTACGCAAGATTCTTCGCAATCTAAATAATAATCTTGCAATTGTATTCGGAGTAGATCTTTACGCCGAACAGGACAACCAATAATCACATCTCCCACCCAAAATCCCGACCATTTCGGCCGGGATTTTTTCAAGATCAGGGCACACAAAAACACCCATCTCTCTTCATTATATCACACTTATGCTATTTTGTCAACTTATATCCACAAATCACCGCAAGCGGAAAGCTTTTTGCGCCTCTAACAGCTTAACATTGGCTACCTTATTTGCGTACTTCTCACCCTGTTCCAGTAGTTCATATACTTGCTCATCAGAAATAGCCGCCAGTTTTTCTTGAAACACAGTAAGCATGCCAGACACACTTTCAGCCACTTTTTTCTTTAGATCACCATAGCGAGTTTCTCCTGCCCAGGTACTAATCACATCCTGCAAAGGAACACCGGTCACCAAAGATTCTATCTGTAATAAATTCGAAATCCCAGGCTGATTAAACATATCAAATTTTACTTTGCCAAGCGAATCCGTCGTAGCAGACATAATCTTTTTCGCCGCTTTAGCCGGCTCGTCATCTAACATAATTTTCGAATTTTCAGCCTTGGTAGATTTGCTCATCTTTTTCTCAGGATTCAAAAGATCACGAATCCGAATTCCCTCGTTCACCCCCATAAACGCAATCTGATCAGAAGTCTTGGCCGGTACAGTAAAAATCTCGCCGAACTTGTGGTTAAACCGCATCGCAAGATTACGCGTGAGCTCTATGTGTTGGAACTGATCCTCGCCAATTGGTACATACGTTGCATCATACAGCAAAATATCCGCTGCCATCAAAATAGGATAGTCAAAAATTCCTACATTGCAACTTTCTTGCCCCTTTGACTTCTCTTTATATTGAATCATCCGAGAAGTTTCACCCATCGTGGCCACACAATTCAATATCCAGCACAACTCACTATGCGCCGGCACATAACTTTGCCGGTAAATGTGTACGTTTTCGTTAATTTCTAACCCCGCCGCCAAATAATATTTAATGGTTCGAATAATATTACTGCGCAAATCTCCATCCACATCCGAAATAATAGAGTGGAGGTCTGGTACAAATATGTTAATATTAGAATCCTTGGAATGTTTGTTGGCTAGCCGCACCATCGGCAAGAGTGCCCCCAAATAATTCCCTAGCGTCAACACGCTATTTGACCTAATTCCAGTTAAAATCGTTTTCATAAAAATAATGCTCCTTTACAGGGCATCTTACACTGTGGTGGAGCGTAGGAGATTCGAACTCCTCACCTCTTCTATGCCATAGAAGCGCTCTACCAAATGAGCTAACGCCCCACTACCAACATCATATCATATATTGACATTTTGTACAACTTATGCCATAATCGAGTAATGCTTCGTCTGCAATGTAAGGAGTGATAAAAATGAGACGAATCTTGAACCTTTTCATCACAGGGCTTATCCTATGGATGGCATCAAAAATGGTCCCCGAACAAGTCCAAATCAAAGATTTTGGCACGCTCGCTTTAGCTACTGTCTCGCTGTGGCTTGTCACCATTATAATCTATGTCATATCTTTACTCTTTATGGCTGGTGGCCTCATCTTTGAAAGCTGTAGTTGGGCAATCCTCGGCCTCTTTATCATGGCGGCAGCAAAAATCCTTGCCCTATATGCCATCGATAGCTGGGTACCAGGTCTCAGTATAGTGGGCTTTTGGCCAAAATTTTGGATTGCTATTGCCTGTTCGTTATTCACTCTATCTGGTCCTTCAGGCAGATATGAATATCATGACGATAATAGATACTGGTAATCCCACTTAGTCCCCGCCTTGCGGGGACTTTTTCTGCGGCCTTAAGTCTACAGTATTCGTTTTTTGCAAATTATTTTGTGGTTGTGCTATAATGAAAGAGTCATATTCAATTATTCGAACAAAAGTTAGCACATTTTTTATAATTCGTTAAACTATACAGAATTAAAACGGCGCCGTAAGGTTTCAAATTATTCTGTATAGTTTCATGCTAACACGAATAATTGGATATGACACCCCTTGCGGTGCCATTTTTGTTAATCCCCATTAATATAGTGGCACCACATGGGGGAGTAGTAGTAATCATATATAAGTGAGGTAAAAGATGGGCCACAAAGTAAAACAATCATTAATGAGTAGTAGAATAGATTTCTTCTACTATGCTTTCCGTAATGTATTGTTAGTTTCTGTTCCTCTTCTCGTTATCTCTACCTTTGTCCTTGGTTTCAGTGTTTCTCATAGTTCCGCTACAAACTCTGGGTCAGACAATCTAGCTATTACTATCTCATCATCTTGTACTTTATCTAGTGTAGTTAATGTTCCTCATAATGCAGAAGTATATAACGGTAACTATTTAGGGGATATAGGAAAGACTACCATTACTACACTATGTAATGATGGTAATGGGTATAGTGTATATGCAATGGGATATAGTAATAATGAAGAAGGTAATAATAAACTTATTAACTCTGAAAGACCTGAATACAGTATAGATACAGGATTAGATACTAGTGGATTAACATCTGCTTGGGCTATGAAGTTAAACAATATACCAGATGATCCTTCTCCTACTCCTCCTACCATAGAAAGTGACTATAATAATACATATGGTATAGTACCATCATATTGGACTAAGGTAGCAGGAAGACAATCTGGTACTACAGATATGGCTGAGGGGTCTAGTTTTACTACTACTTATGCCGTATATGCATCATCTAGTCAGTATGCTGGGACGTATGTAGGGCAAGTTAAATATGCTTTACTCCATCCATACAAAAACGAAAACATGTTGACTATTGAAGACGCCTTTGCCTTATCCGGGAAAAATAAAATCAATATATCTGGCGTTGGTGAATATTATGCTATGCAAGATATGAGTCCCAATATCTGTAATGCAGCTAGAATTACAAATGAAATATCACAAACGCAATTAGTAGATATTAGAGACAATAAACTATATTGGGTAGCAAAATTGGACGATGGACATTGTTGGATGACGCAAAACTTAGATTTTAATATAGAAGCTAATACTGTACTTGATTCCAATACTACAGACCTAAATGTAGCTTACGACTCTAGTACTGGACAATATGCAGAATATAATGATGGGTATACAGAAAGTAATGGAGTAATATACTATGTTCCAGCCAGTAGCGCTAATACTATAGACTTTACTGACACTACTGTTTCTGGTTGGCAGAATAGTAATACTACACCATATACTGCTAATAAAACAGATAGTACAAAAACAGGACATGCTTCACTGGGTAATTACTATAACTGGTCTGCAGCTATAGCTAGTAATAACTCTTCTTCATTAACACAAGATACATTAAGTGATATATCTAATAATCCTAAGAACTCTATTTGTCCTAAAGGATGGAGACTACCTACTATATCCAACCAATCTGAAGCATCACCCGGTTCTACCAATGAGTTTGCGAGGTTGAATTATCTATATAACGGCGGTAAAACGAGTGGGTTGGATGGTCTATTGTCGTCTCCATTGTATATTGTGGGCGTAGGAGCGATATCGGGAAGCAGCCATAGTTGGGGCATGTATGAAGCTGGCTATTATTGGACCAGCACGGACTATAATGTTAGTAATACTTGGTACTTTCATTTTAATGCGGGCGGATCAATTTTACCAAAATATAACGGTCGACCCAAAGCGGATGGTTTCTCTCTCCGCTGCGTCACCCATTAACAAATAACGCCCACCACAAAATATAGACCCACACTAGGGTCTATATTTTTATCCCACGTATATTATTTCTCTACAAACTCCTGCAAAGTCTCAATCATGTAGTACAATGGCTCTTTCTCTACTACTTTACCAGTAATCACTACGCGGTCTTTATCAGCCGGATAATCAGCCGCCGCAGCATCTATGATATCAAACTGCGTACCAATTTTGGAAGATCCAGCCCCATTAGCCTGACCAATACTGTAGCTAGTGCCAGGATGCATCACTATACCATCAATTTTTACAACCTTACCAGTCATTTCGCCATTTTGAATAGACTTAGATAATTTCTCCATACCATCATAATCGCCATATTCTATTTCTACATCTACCTTGGCCAAATCTGCCGCAGTTAGCCCAGCATCTTGCGAAGTGCCACCATTATCACTATCCCCACCATTGTTGCCACTATTCCCCTTCACCGCCACAATCACGCCAATAATCACCGCAATTAATACTACCACTGCAATACAGATATAAATCAAGTTATTATTTTTCTTCGCCATAATAGCTCCTTATTTATATTACTAATTTCATTTTAGCATGCGGGGCAGCATTACATCCATTCAAAAACCAAATCCAAAAATATAGGCCCCTATGGCCTATATTTTATACCATCTTAATACTACTATATTTGCATTAATTCAGCCGTATCCAAATTGTAATCGCTCATCGCTATTTTTTGAATAGCTGGGTTTTCGTAGGTATTATAGTAATAGGTTTTGGCCGTGGCAGAATACCCACCAGTATAAATAGTAAGCTCACACTTGCCGTCACCCATCTGTGCCGCACCATCAATCATCGCAACGCCCGCAAGAGTATGAAACAAGCGCGATACATTCTCTTCTTCAGTGCCCTTTACCGGATAATGAGTATTAAGATAAGCCGCTCGTACAAAACGTGATGGAGAATAATAATCACCCGGCAACCCCTGCATCAACGACCCAGTACCAAAAGCCGTCATTTTGGCTTTACCCCACCGCACTTCTTTTGGCATTTGCGAAAAGAGATTCATGTAGTTGCGCAAGTTTTCTTTGTGCCAACCATAGCCCGGCTGATTAGTGAGAATATCTACGTCGTTTTCAAAAATCTCCATCCCATTTGCAGTATATTCCACTACAATAGAGCGCTTTGCATCACCAATCATATAGTGTAATTCCGACACAGGGTACTGGTCATTTATCGGCTGTGCCACAATCGCAGTATTTTTTAAAGCAGCCTCCACTTCGTCTACCGTTTTAAAATTCATCACAATCCATAGCGGGAACTCGTAGGCCGCAACATTTGTTTTGCCATCCACTGCAGTCTTTTCATAAACAGCGTAGCCCGGAAAATTTAATCCTGCAATCGCAAGACCAGCTTCATTAGCGCAATCAAAATACAGCGGTTTATCATCGGCCACTACCGCCATCCCGATAATCGCACCATTTTTTGGCGCCATTTCGCCCAAAAACGCCGAATTATATTTGTATCCACGTGGTGTAATTACTACCTTCTCACCATAGCCCGTAGCCCAATCCAAATTCCGCCCAAAATACATCCCGCCATCCGCACTATTAAACCTCACTCCTGTACACATTTTACCTCCCTTTCGTTTTAAATATTAAACTTCTATTACATTTATATCATAAGCGGGATGGTTTTGGTAGCGCTCCGTACCATATTCTTGCTCCATATAGTCGTACCGCGCACTCAGCCACTGCAACATCTTTTTGATATCTGTTACATAGCCATCTTTTTCCCATTTTTCACTATCCCGCATTGCCGCATCATATATCCGTGCCGCCTGCGTAAATACGTACCATAAAAGTTCATCTTTTCGGCCCGCCAACCTATCATTAAATACTCTATCCACTTCCGCCCTAAATTCCGGAATATCAATCAACCTGGCAAATAATCGCGACCACTGCAAATACTGCTCGTCTGGCGGCAAATATTCTGTTTCTATCGCCGGAGTAAACAGCCATACAGGGGCATTATTTTGTCCCCGCCGATAATTATTCAGCGATATATCAAAATCCCACGCTGGCCCAGCATGAATTTTATCATCCAGCCCATCTTTATAAAAATATTGGCTGGTAAAATACGCATCCGTATTGACAACCAGCTCTTCAACTAAATAATATTCCGCAAAAGATTTTACGTCTATCAGTTCTCTTATTGTGTCATAATCATGATTTTTAATAGCCTCTTCTAGAGCATTAAAATTCGCTACAAAATCTTCCATCGCCGTAGCTGTATTATCTTCATTAACCGCGTCTTTTACGGTCAAATGTTCACCATTACCCGTCACATAGTATAATTCTTCCGCCTGTCCATATACATTGTCTAGCTCCACAAGTACCCCATACGGATCCCTCAAATCTACCGCATTCTTACCAACTTCTATCCCACGCGTTAAATAATACAGCCCTTGATATTCATCATCTACACTTAACTCCACAAAATCCCCATAGTAGGCATATTTCTCCCCCACCATCTTCTCAATATAAAACGCTGTATCCGTCCGTAGATTCGTCCAATCCATGTAGTTAGCTAGTAATATCCATTTTTTGCGCGACCCCAATCCCAATAAATCCACTTTTTGCCTAAATTTTATCTGCAAAGGTTTTTTAATTTGCGCCCAAGTCGCGTTTCCGCGTCCCTTTATTTCCACATCTTCATATACTTCTTCCTTATCGCCATCCGTTACCGTCACATTATTCCCTAGATATTTAATCTCTTTACCATTTTCATAAATCTCCTCAAGAGTAACACCATTCAGGTCTATTTCCATGCGCGGAATTTCATTATTTACCGTTAGAGTAGGTTTTTGCGGAACATTAATCTGTGCCAATATTACACCAATTAAAATTACAAATACGGCAGCAAAAAACAGTGTAACAAAAACACCTTTATGCTCTCGCTTTCGCATAGCTATATTTTATCACATTCCCTATACGGCGTTTGCAAAAACCACCAAACGATGCGAAGCGTCCCCATTACCATAAGACGTGCCATAACAGGTAAATAAAGCTATATCATGCCCCATAGCGGTATTGGCAATATTAGACATCAATTTACGGTTATTTTCCAAATATCCATCTTCAGTTTTTCTATAGATCTGAATATCCGACACAACATATTGTTTTGCCACGCCGCCCTCCGTAATCGTAAAGTTTTCGCCGACATAGCGCCCCGTCAAACTACCCAACAAATTTCCAGTATTGTGTCCATAAATCATTTTTCTAAACTTATATATGCCATCGTAGCGCAAGCTATTTACGGTGTTCGTATATTCAGCAACAGAATTAATATAAAACGATACGGTATAATTTGCAATCTGTGGCGCCACATATACTGGAGCGGGTGCCGCATATGTAGTAGTCGTTATGGGTGCTGGTGCAGTAGATTCCTCTGCTACTTCTACAGCAGGCTCTTCCACCGGTATCGTCTCTACAACACCAGCATTACTTATCCCGACCAATTCGTAGCTATCCGAAGCCATCAAAACCTCAGGACTACCAATTATCCCTATAAAAGCTGAAAATAGTAACAAAAAAAGGCGTTTCGCCATAATAACTCCCATAATGACCAAGTTATACTCTCATTATAGCACACTTTACTCAAAATGTCAATGGTTAAATCATATTCAGGTAAAATTTTCTCCCTAGACACGTTCCCTGGTATCTCTTATAATACTCTTTAACAGGGTGGAGTACATTTACAGGAGGTGCAAAATGGATATTAAAACATACGATTTATTCAACGAGTACGATAACGCCCTAGCAGGAGAAGAAAAAATATCTGGGGGCTCTTTCAATGTCCCCACCTGTCCCGCTCAAGAAGTTCTTGGCATTGTTCAACAACTCGAATGCGTAGCTAAATCCAACACGGTATTAAGGTGTTGTAGCACACGCTACGGCTCCTTCGACCCCAGTCAAATAGGGCCAGAAACAGTAGCAGCTCACACCAATCTATTGCAAGTAATTGTAGACCGAGTGTTAGCATATTACTACGGCCCGCTTTTCACTGCAACTCACGACGGCAACTTTACCTACCGAGAGATCATGGAAGTAATCAGGCGTCACGACTTACCCGAAAATGTCATCGGCGACATCGCCGACAACGGTAACCGCGACGACGTCAACCTGCGCCATATCGAGCAGTCTTATCTTTACAACTTCGCCAAAGCGTCTCCCAGACGCGACGTCAATTCCGAGGAGAAAATCCGCTTGCTCCAGTACAATATGGATAATCAGCTCGGTTTTACCGGCCAGCTTCTCTACGCAGCAGATAAGATGTCGGCGATTTTCGCCACACTCGAATACGATTGCAATGGCGCTTCGCCCACCATGTCTACCGCCTTTACGGGCGCATCAAGGAAAGAAGCTAAAGCTATGGAGCTCTGCGAATTCTATTCCACATCCGGTCAAGATAAAATTTGTCGCGCCAGCGAAATGTGGACTATTGATTACTTCAAGTTCCGCAAGTTGTATCAGTACGACAGCACCGGCCTCATTACCGCAATACTGATCATGAAAAGCATCATCACTAACGGCAAATGGTACTCTTGGCGTAAAGCAGACTACGCAAAAGTTCAATAACCACCTCCACCCCCTTAAAGCCTCGAGATTTTTACATTTCGGGGCTTTTTCCTGCTTTTACATCGCCTTTTCATGCTATAATCAAAAAAACGGAGGCAAAATGAGCAAATTCGACGACCAATATATAGACCTTTGCCGGCGTATTTTAGACCACGGCGAAAAAATCACCAATTACAAGAAATCTGACGCTCGTAGTGCCACCACAGCTACCGCCATCCCAGACCATACCGCTCAAGGCTCATCCGAAGCTCGCACTATCCGCCTACCACATCAAGTTTTGCAATTTGATTTATCCGAAGAATTCCCAATTCTAGTTTCTAAAAAAGTCGGGTTCAAGACCGCCACTTTAGAGTTGCTTTGGATTTACCAGGTCGCTTCCAACGATGTTCGTTGGCTACAAGAACGCAACGTCAAAATCTGGAACGAATGGGAAATCGCCGAAGACGGCACCTATCAAGGACGAAATATCAACGACATCTATGCCAAATCTCACCCTACCGAACCTAAAGAAAATTTTGCCCACACCATCGGCACTGCCTATGGCTGGATTGTTAATCGCTATCATCTAATTGACAATTTGATCGAAACCCTCAAAAAGACCCCCGGTAACCGTCGTATGGTACTTTCTCTCTGGCAAAACGAATGGCTACCTACCGCCGCTTTACCTTCTTGCGTCTGGAATTCGCAATGGAACTTAATAGACGGCAGGCTTAATTTACTAGTCACTTCTCGTTCTACCGATGTGCCGCTTGGACTGCCCTTCAATATTGCCCAGTACGCAGTACTTTGCCACCTGGTAGCCCAATGTATCGGCGCCCAGCCTGGTCAATTCACCTTTATCACTAATGATGCACATATCTACGAGAACCAAATCGATGGCATCCGCGAGCAAATCGCCCGTTACGACAAAGCAGTAGAAGATGGCACCCTACCACCAGCACCTAAGCTTTGGATTAATCCAGAAATTACCGATTTCCATAAATTTGACAATTCCCGCGAGCTCAAAGATATCCGCCTAGAAAATTACGAAAACCTCGGCACCATCAAGATGCCAGTTACGGAGTAAAATGTTTAGTATTATTGCAGCTATCGGCAAAAACAAGGAACTAGGTAAAAATGGCGATCTAGTTTTTCATATCAAAGAAGATATGAAATATTTTCGCGACACCACCAAGGGCCATAAAATCATCATGGGCCACAAAACTTGGGATAGTCTGCCCGGCAAACTTCCTAATCGCGAAAACATCGTCATTTCCAGAAACCCAGTAGAAGGCGCCGACCTTACCGTCACAAATCTTAGTGAATATATAGAGCAAAATAAAGATACTGCCGAAGAAATTTTTGTAATTGGTGGCGGTATGGTATATTTTGAATTTATGAATTATGCCAAAAATCTCTATCTCACCGAGATTGACGCCACTATTTCCGATGCTGACACCTTTTTTCCCGAATTTGATAAAACTAAGTACCACAAAACTATAATTAAGAAAGGATCAGAAGATGATCTAACCTACACTTTCGTGAAGTACGTTAAAATCTGAATAATATATTTGACGTGCATTGAGCCAACCCGAGAAATTTTTCCTTAATTTTAGAAAAATCGACGAGCGAGGCCCCCCATCCGGCGCGAGACGAGCGATTTTTCGTTAAAAATTTAGGAAAAATTTTCCCGGAGTGCAGCGAAGTCGCACAAGAATATATTATTTAGATTCAAGAGATAGTTAATAAAGGAGAAATTATGCAAGATCCAGTATTTGATTTAATAGATAAAGAGAAAAAACGCCAAAGCGAAGGTCTAGAATTAATTCCTAGCGAAAACTACGTTTCCGCTGAGGTTTTACAGGCGATGGGTTCTATTCTTACCAATAAATATTCTGAAGGCTACCCCCATTTTGATGGCACCGGCGTAAGTCGCCCAGACGACAAATCCTTCAAAGAGTGGGACGAAAAAGATATCGCCACCAAAATTTTGCCAAATTACCGCTATTACGGTGGCCAGACCAACATAGATCGCATTGAACGCCTTGCCATAGATCGCGCTTGCCGCCTTTTTCATGCCGACCACGCCAATGTTCAGCCTCACTCTGGCGCCAACGCCAACGAAGCAGTTTATTTTGCCTGGTGTAATCCCGGCGATAAAATCCTAGCCATGAGTTTGCCCGCTGGCGGCCACCTTACTCACGGCGCACCCGTTACGCGTTCTGCTAAAATTTATAATTTCATCGGCTACGGTGTCACCGCAGACGGCGATATAGATTACGACGAGCTAGAGCAAAAAGCCCTCGCCGAACAGCCTAAAATTATCTTGGTAGGATATTCCGCTTTTATGAAAATCCCAGATTTTGCCAGAGTTGCTAAAATCGCTGCCCAGATTCCAGATTGTTTACTAATGGCTGATATGGCTCACGTGGCTGGGCTTATTGCTGGCGGCGTACATCCAAATCCATTAGATTACGGCTTTAATGTTATGACCACTACCACCCACAAAACCCTTCGTGGGCCGCGTGGCGGTTTGATTCTCTCCAAAGGCAATGTAGCTTCGCCCCTAAGAAAACCAGAAAAAACTCTAGAAAATATTCCTATTTTAATAGACCGCGCCGTATTCCCTGGCACCCAAGGTGGCCCACTAGAACATATCATCGCCGCCAAAGCCGTAGCCTTCGGCGAAGCTTTAAAACCAGAATTCAAAACTTATGCCAAAAATATTGTCGAAAATGCCAAAATCTTAGCTAAAGAGTTAAAAAAGCTCGGTTTCACCCTGCAAGGCGATGGCACCGAAAACCACTTAATTCTCGCCAACGTCAAAGATAGCTTTGGTTTTGATGGCAAAATCTATGAAAAAGCCCTAGACATGGTAGGCCTCACCCTCAATGCCAATGCTATCCCTACAGATAAAGGTGGCGCCTTCCGCCCCTCTGGCGTACGTCTCGGCACACCAGCCATTACTACGCGTGGCCTCAGCAAAGAAGAAATGATCACTCTAGCACATTGGATGAAAAAGGTCGCCGATATCTGCGCCGAAGCCGGCACCGAAGAAAAACTCGCCAACTTTGCCGCCGAGTTAGAAACCATTAAGAGCGAAGTGCGCACTCTCGCCCTCAAATTCCCCGTTCCTGGAATATAAAAGTTTCCAAAATACAGGAAAATCCAAAATACAAAATATAGCCTCAAAACGGGGCTATATTTCCATTATATCACACTTATTTTAAAAAGTCAAGTTTCAGATAAAATGGTGGGGCTTAATTAACCAGGTTTTAACGGTATACAAAAAAGAGCCACGAAAAAAGCTAGATAGGAAGTGCCATAAAAATGTTATAATGAGGGTATGAAGAATGAAATTGAAGCCCAGTTTTTAGATATTGATAAGGATGACATACGTTCAAAGCTAAAAGAAATTGGTGCAAACCTAGAGAAACCCGAAGTTTTAATGCGACGTGTCGTTTTCTATACTGGCGAACATTCTTTTGCTCGTGTTCGAGATGAAGGTGATAAAATCGTTATGACCTATAAGAATGTCAGTGATGATCATTCTATTCTTGGCACGAAAGAAGTTAATATCGAAGTAAACGATTATGATGATGCAATTCTTTTTTTGAGGGGCTGTGGGCTTAAAACTAAAGCTCACCAAGAAACTAAGCGAGAAATTTGGAAGTTCGGCGAAGTAGAAATTTGCATCGATACCTGGCCATGGTTACCGACTTTCATAGAGATAGAAGGGCCAAGCGAAGAATTGGTCTGGGAAACAGCAGACAAACTTGGATTTGAGAAAAATCAAGCAAAATTTGGCTCGGTAGATACTACTTATCAACACTATTACGGAGTAGAACCTGATATAGTGAATTTACACACGCCAGAGATTATGTTTGGCATGAAACCACCGAAGTGGGCAAAGCGAAATATTAATGAATAGAAACCCTATTAGTTCAATTCGCTAAGTTGTAGGGAATTTAACAGACAAAATTATAGAGTTAGATTATAGTTTTTGTCATGTTTTTGTCGCAAAAATGGCACAAAAATAGCCCTCTATTTTCGCGAGGGATTTAACAGACATTTATAGCTTACGAAATAGTTGAAAAATATTTTATAACCTGAATGGTGGAGTATGCGGGACTTAAACCCGCGACCTCCGCAATGCGAATGCGGCGCTCTATCAGCTGAGCTAATACCCCATATTGTTAATATGACTACCCATATTATACCATAAAAATAAGCCCTTGTGGGGCTTATTTTTACAGTCGCGCGTTTTAACGCTTCGAGAACTGTTCGCGTCGACGAGCCGAGCGAAGACCGTACTTTTTGCGTTCTTTTTCGCGTGGATCGCGCTTCATCATGCCAGCCTTCTTGAGCACTGGACGTAGATCTGGCGCTTCTGTTACCAAAGCTTTAGAAATAGCTAGCTTAATAGCATCTACTTGCCCTGCCAAACCACCACCCTTCACCAAGATAGTAATATCGTACTCTTTTTGCTTTTCAGCAAGAGCCAATGGATCAGTGATTTCTGCAAGATAAGTCTTATTGCCAGAAAGATATTCCAAAGCTGGTTTATTATTGATTGTGATTTCACCTTTACCCTTGTAAAGCCGTGCAGTAGCTGTAGCGGCCTTGCGGCGACCCAAGCCATAGGTGTATTTCTTCGTAGCAACCATTACTTAATCTCCTTTGGATTTTGCGCTGTATGAGCGTGCTCTGCGCCATCAAAGATACGTAGACGCTTCAAACGCTCTGCAGCTAATTTATTCTTCGGGAGCATACCCTTTACCGCAGCCGTAATAGCCACAGCAGGATTTTTCTCGATTACTTCCTCAAGTTTGAGCTCAGTTAGTCCACCGGGGAATCCACTATGACGATAATACTTTTTCTGTACCATCTTGTCGCCAGTCACTACTAAATTCTTAGCGTTAACCACTACAACATAGTCACCATTATCGATATGTGGAGTATAGGTAACTTTGCTTTTACCCATCAATTTATCAGCAATTACTACTGCTAATTTACCTAAAGGCATAACAGAAGCGTCAATTACCCACCACTCGCGCTTAATTTCAGAACCTTTTTGAGAGTAAGTTTTCATTACTTAGCCTCCTTTTTAGCCTTAGCTGGCTTTTCTTCTGGTTCTTCAAATGAGATTTCATCAACAAAACTAATTGTACCCATCTCAGAATTGTCACCCCGACGATAGCCGGCATGTTCAATCCGAAGATAACCAGAATCACGCTTAATCTGCGGTGCGATTACGTCTACCAATAAAGTAGCTGCTTCGAGATCATTTAGGCGCGCAATAATCAAACGACGATTAGCTAAGCCGCCTTTTTTAGCCATCGTAATCAACTTTTCAGTTGAACGACGGATCTCTTTGGCACGCGCAAGCGTAGTTGTTATAGATTGATATTTAATCAGAGAACACATCAGCCCACGCGTGAGTGCTAGCCTCTGATCGGTTTCGCGGCCGAACTTACGGCCTTTATATCCGTGGCGATGCATATTAAATATTTAACTCCGTTAATTTTTCCTTAACTTCGTCTAATGCCTTTTGTCCAAAACCTTTCAAATCTTTCAGATCAGTTTCCGACAAAGTTACTAAATCACGAATTGTCTTAATATCGTTATTTAGCAAAGCATTAGCCGTACGCGCAGACAAATCTAATTCTTCAATTGGGAGCATAAGCCCAGAATCATCATCATCTTTGCTAGACCCAGGCGCAGGAGTAGATTCTACTTTGGTACTCCCGGCAAGAGCCGTATATTGATTTACTAAGATAGCCGCAGCTTCTTCAAAAGCTTCACGTGGCGAAAGTGTGCCATCCGTATCTACAGTCAAAGTAAGTTGCTGCAAATTAGTATCCTGACCCACACGTGTGTTCTCTACCTTGTAGCGAACGCGTAAAACTGGGGTAAATACCGCGTCTACTGCAATCATATCACTGTGCACGCGATCTTCACTAGCTTGTTCAATGGTAAGATAACCACGGCCAGTCTCTACGATAAAGCGCATCTTGAGAACCATTTTTGGATCATCAATATGACAAATCGTTTGATTAGGGTTAGCGATTTCCACTTCGGAAGGAAGCTTGATATCGCCAGCAATCACCCGCTTGTCGCCATCTTTTTCAGATTGCTTATCACCCTTCATCTCTAGAGTTAATTCTACAGGCGCGTCAGTGTGACACTTAAAGCGGATATTCTTGAGGTTAAGCATGATATCTACAACATCTTCGCGTACCCCAGGCACCGTAGTGTATTCGTGACTTGCGCCCTCAATAGAGAAAGCTGTAATAGCGGCGCCTTTTACAGAAGAAAGTAATACTCGGCGCAAGGAGTTACCTAGAGTATTGCCATACCCATAGTAAAGTGGCTTGATTACAAATTCTGCACTGTTTTCGCCAAGATCCTTGACCTCTGCAAGTGCTGCTTCGTGAATATTTTTGGTAGTCATTTAATTCCTCCTTAACGTGAGTAATACTCAACGATTAACTGTTCGTTAATGCCAGCCTCAGCTTCTTCGCGCTTTGGCAAGCCGGTAACTTCAATTTTCATTTTCTTCGCGTCGACCTTCATCCAGGAGAGCGGAGTTACATTAGCCGCCCCAATGATATTCGGAAGATTTTTGAAATATTCAGACTTCGTAGATTTTGGACGAACTTCCAAGACATCACCCGGGTTCAAACGAATTGATGGAATATCAATCCGCCGACCGTTCAATAGAAAATGTCCATGCGAGACTAGTTGCCTTGCCTGACGACGGGTCAAAGCGAACCCAGAGCGGAACACTACGTTATCTGCACGACGTTCCAAGAACTCCAAGAGCTTCTCACCGGTCAAGCCTTCGGCCTTTTGAGCCTCTTTCATTAATTTAGCAAATTGCTTTTCTAGTAAACCGTACATCCGGCGTACTTTTTGCTTTTCGCGGAGCTGTGTCAGATACAAGCTACCGCCACGCACGCGCATATCACCGTGCTCGCCTGGAATACCAGACTTTTTAGCCATCACTTTGTGCGCTTTTGGTGCAAGTGCATACCCTTCACGACGGCTCTGCTTTACGATTGGAGAATGATCCCTAGCCATTATGGTTTCCTTTCTCCCTTAGGTCGCACACCACCGTGAGCGATCGGGGTTACATCTGTAATACTGTCAATCTTAATGCCAACCGTAGAGATAGCTCTTACCGCTGCATCGCGACCCAAACCAATTCCAGATACATACACATCTACAGAATTGAGTGCATGATTCTTTTTGGCGAGTTCCAAAGCTTTTTCTGCTGCAACACCAGCCGCAAAAGCCGTACCCTTCTTAGAACCACGAAAACCGTTCGCGCCAGCCGATGAAGCAGTTAATACTCCACCAGTTTTGTCGGTGACACTAATGATTGTATTGTTGAAAGTCGCTTGGATATGTACCGCGCCACTGTTAACAATTCTTTTACCTTTTTTCGCTTTAGCCTTTGGAGCTGCGGTAGCTTCAGTAGCTTCTGCGACAGTCGTTTTAATTTCTTCTTCTGCCATATTTTACTCCTAGGTCTTACTTGCTGCTTTAGGTTGTGCCCCACCGACCGCGATCGCCTTACCCTTACGAGTACGTGCATTCGTACGAGTACGCTGGCCGTTGACTGGTAACTTCGCCTTGTGACGCATTCCCTTGTAGGAATTGATATCCTTTAAACGTTTGATATTGTTACTCACTAGGCGTCTGAGATCACCCTCAACGTGGTATTTCTTCGAAATAATATCGTTGATTTTTTGTTCGTCAGCCTCGGTGAGATCTTTCACCCGAGTGGTAGGCTCGATTTTAGCCTCCGCAA
>CAMKRV010000010.1 GCA_946415265.1 uncultured Candidatus Saccharibacteria bacterium
CATCTTGTACTTTATCTAGTGTAGTTAATGTTCCTCATAATGCAGAAGTATATAATGGTAACTATTTAGGAGATATAGGAAAGACTACTATTACTACATTATGTAATGATGGTAATGGGTATAGTGTATATGCTAATGGGTATAGTAATAATGAAGAAGGTAATAATAAACTTATTAACTCTGAAAGACCTGAGTATAGTATAGATACAGGATTGGATACTAGTGGATTAACTTCACAATGGGCTATGAAGTTAAATAATATACCAGATGATCCTTCCCCTACTCCTCCTACTATAGAAAGTGATTATAATAATGTCTATGGTATAGTACCACCTTATTGGACCAAGGTAGCAGAAAGGGCTTCTGGTACTACTGATATGGTACAAGGTTCATCCTTTACTACTACTTATGCCATATACGCATCATCTAGCCAATATGCAGGGACTTATCAGGGGCAGGTGAAGTATCTGCTAACACACCCTAGTTCAGATGCAAAACATTTCTTTATGCAAAATGTAGCAGAATGGAAGGATCAGATGATACCGCACGAAGGTGACAGTATTCAGGCCGTAGATGAGAGAGATGGGAAAATGTATTGGGTGACCAGGCTAGCAGACGGGCATATCTGGATGACACAGAACCTAGACTTAGAGATAGGTGGCGCCAATACAGCCCCACTTAACTCCGATAATACAGACATTAGTACCACCGCATCCGGTAGTGGTATCTACTCAGTTGGGTACACTGAACAAGATGGCGTCTGGACTTGGACTCCAGTGTCTACTGCTGTTACTTCTAACTACTATATTGATAATATCACCGTTAAACCATCTGCTTGGCCGACCAACGACTACACTACCCCATACTCGGCAGAGGGTGGTGATACTTATTACTACACTTCAAATACTACCGCTGACGATACAAGGTACAATTCTCTGCAAGCTTGCGAAAACGACCATACCGAAGCGGAATGCAAACGTTACTTTGCCGGTAACTATTACAACTGGACTGCAGCCATAGCGTCTAATAATTCTACTAACATAGGCAGTACAGCAGGAGAAATCGCTTCTAATTCTATCTGCCCTAAAGGTTGGCGGCTCCCCAATGCTTCACAAACAGATAATATTAACAATGAATTTGGTAGGATGTTATATGGAGAAGGTATTACTGCAAATCTATCCAACGGTAATGAGTCTGTAGGCTACGCAACGGGTGGTTTTAACAAATTACGTTCTAATCCATACTACTTTGTGCGGTCTGGCAATATTGATGGCGGTACCCTGTACAGTCCCGGCCTCAACAGCTTCTACTGGTCCAGTACGGTTAGCAGTAGTACCGACGCTTACAACCTGTACTTTAATGGTACTGATATCTACCCAGCCCGTAGCTACTACAGGTACCGCGGGAGGTCTGTACGCTGCCTCGCCCGCCGCGCTGGGGAATAACAGGATAAACAATCCAGCGACTACACCATCAAAATTCATCACGATAATCTAGCATTTTTTAGAGTATTATGATATAATACTCTCACGGGTTGTTAGCTCAGTTGGCTAGAGCGTCTCGTTTACACCGAGAAGGTCGGGGGTTCGAGCCCCTCACAACCCACCAGAGAAATAAAAGAAGCCCTCAAGGACTTGTTTTATTTCTCTTATAGAGATATGGGCTTGGCCTATGGGGTTCGCACCGAGCAAAGCGAGGTTTCTCCGTCCCTCATCACCCACCATAGGACAATTTTCGGGGTTTAGTGGCCCCATTTTTGTTGTCCGTTCTCTGTAAAGTGAGCTAGTATATATTATGCGTGGTTAGCAATCTTATAGCCTTTTCTCAGACCTCAATCATACGGTATATGCAATTCTTTTCAGCTTCGCCCTCCCCCTCTATGAATTGTTTAGCATTGAATAACTGCTAGTAGAAAAGTCTGTTTTCCTCCTCTTTTCTCTTAAATATAATAATAGGCTACAGCACAAAAAAATACAAACATGAACATTTTACATTTGCTTTTATCCCAATAAAAGGTATAATTATATTGTCCAAATTCAAATTTTACAGAAGGGTTCACAGATTAGTGAGCTTATCAACCACTTGTGGGGCACCCGCTCCAGTTCGGTTGATAAAGCCTTTCTGTAGAGAATTGAGTTTGGATACCCAATGCGGGTGTCCCGCTTGGTTTTAAGGGGTTTACAGAAAGGATTGTTTATGGAAAAAGATGAAAAAATCATTATCGTTAACAAAATGTATGCTGGAAGCTACTTGGATGAAAATGATTCTCAAAACATCGGTCACGAAGTAGTGAATCTCTTTAGCGATGACAATGGCGATAACTACATCTATGTCAACCCCAGCGGTATTATTCCGCCAAAGTATAATGATAAGGTTGAATATGTGTTTCTAACCAAACAATATGATAAAGGCTGCCAAGAAGTGTTAGGTATTGCTAAAGTAGGGCAACAGCTAATCAAAAAACCAGCGAAAAAGGATGACGAGCCAGTAGAACGGCAAGCTGCTAGGTATAAAAACCAAATAAAATATTACGGTCAATCCCTCACAAAGATTTTCAAAAACAATACATATAATGGTGGAGAAGATAGCTATTTTGAAAACCCAGTTTTAACATTTAAATCAAAAGAATTTTATTCTCCAAAACAAGGTAAACGAGTATTGATAGCTGAAAAAGATTCTCCAATTCAAGAGGACGGTGCTGTTATTTGTAGATTATCGGACTATAACTTTGGGCATCAATCCCTAAGGTTTTATTTTTCCAATAAAGAAGAAAAAACCAAAAATGCTTTTGAATCTCTCGAAAAACTGATTAGTGATAAAACCTTGTTTGAAAATAAAATGCCAAATAAAGTCAGCCAAGCTGACATTGACCAGTATGGTAAAGAGGTAATAAGTTATTTGGAAATAATGGGAAAGATTGACAGCGAAAATATTTATTCAAACTTATTAAGTTATTTCTTAAAAACTGACCGTAATCTACTAGCGAGTTTCTGCAAAAAGATTTGTGGCGTTGATATCAAGAAAAATGAAGCCAAAATTGAAAGAGAAAAACACGGACGCACGGACATTTGGATTGAAGACCCTAATAATGTGATAGTAATCGAGAATAAGATTGATGCTGGGCTAAGTAGACCCGAGCAGCTAAAAGACTACAGAGAAAAAGCTCACGAAGAAGCTGCAGGGAGAAAAGTCACCCTTAGACTAATCGCTCCAAGTCACTACAGTAAAATACAGCTAGACGACAACGATTGCTGTGACGGTTTTAAGATGATAAGATATAGTAAAATCCATAAAGTTTTTGAAGATTATAAAAGTATCACGATTAAGGATGAAGATGAAGAATATGTAAAGAAAATGAATCTTTATTATTTAGATTTCTTGAGATCCCTAAGCATTCACGGTAATAGTAAAAAGTCTGCTGACCAAGAATCCACCGAGCGATTATTTTATAAAAAACTATATCTATTATCAAAAAAACAAAAGAGGTTGAATATTGCGAGTAGTGCTCCAAATCGCTCCAGATTATGGTTCTTCCTCTGGGCGAGGGCGATTTGGCACAACTTCAAAAACCGTAACTGATTGAGAGAAAAATCCAGTGTCCGTTTCGTCTGGTGGCTGTCTATCTGCATAATTTGAAATCCAAGTTGCAGACCTGACATCTCCACTAGTAGCTTTTATCATCGTCGCTGTAGCAACAGCTTTAGCATAGGTAGTTGGAGAATTACCAAAATGCTGTTTTATCTCTTCAGGAATAGGCTCTGTAAGCGTAATATTGGCGTCTAGAAGCTCGCAAACGATGGTAGATGGGTTCTTTAACTACCTTTTCTACGCCCGTTCTGTCTCCTAGGGTCATTTGCCCCAATAAAAGGTTTAAGATTTTTAGTATTTATCATTACCCTTATTTTATTAAATGACGTATTTTATAGATATTTTTATAGTTTAAAGTTTGAAATCGGTCAAAGAAAAAAGTTCCAACTTATTTTTTCTTATTAAAATTTAGCAATTCCAATTGTTTTTCTCTTGGCATCATAAAAAAATCATACCGCTTATCAATCGCTTTGCTGTATTGGATATATTTATCTATAGTCCTTCGGTGACCATATTCGTCACCTTCAAAAAGTTGGTTCGATAAGCAAGGGATGATAAAGTTTTCGTATGTCATACAAGCTAAAGAGTAATCATCGCCAAGATTAATTAACGACTTATCTCTATTAATGAATTGGTGACAACACGCAGTAGAAAAAATATTTGATAATTCAAAAACAGATAAGTGTGTTGAATTACGGAAGTCAATCACTCCTGTTTCCCATAGTATATTTCTTATATCGGCAGTAATCTTGTCGTGGGTTATCAAAACATCTGTAATCATCTGCTCATCAGTCAATTCTTTGTAATTCTGATTACGATATAGGAATCCCATAGCACAATTGTACGACAATAAAGTTAAAATATAAAATAGCTCTATATAGTGCATATCCCTCACCATAGTTATTCTCTCGAGATAAGATAGCGATTATATACTGGTTCGAGCAAATAATACCAATAGTCCGCCTCCTCATTTATCTCTGTTATGATTGATTTTAATCTGTCCTCAAGGCTCTTTGTGTGTAAAATGCTACCTTCCTGTTTCGCCAGAAATTGAAGAAAGAGCCACAGGCTCTTTATTTAATTTCTGATAGATGTAGGCTCGAGCCCGGGGTTCGCACCGAGCAAAGCGAGGTTCCTCCGCCCCTCATCACCCACCAAAAACAAACCCCCGTAGGGGTTTAATTTTTTATCCTCAGGACTAATCACCTTTAAATTAATTAAAATATGTAGTCGCCAATCTTATAGCAGTATTGCGATGCTTTCTTTGCCTCTGAATTTCTTTTTCTTTTTCTAAGAACTCAGTCGTCCCTTTGGTCAAATAACTTAACTCTGTTGTTAAGCGGGCTATTTGATTTTCGTGCCCCCTAACATAGTCATCAATAGTCGGCCTAAAATCTTCTTTCTTTATGGCGTGCGGCGTTTGGTAATTATTAGTGGCATCGTATATGCCCATTATAGAATCGAATACTTCAGCGTCTTGCTTAGCTTCTTCTAGAATAATTTCGGCATTTGCGGTTGCAACGCTCGGAAGTCTTTCGCCGTCATTGGTGAGTCTAATCAGGCCATCTTCGTCTATATGGCCATTGAACATCGTTGCATCCACACCTTGTTCGGCCTGCTCAATTTTATTTGCTAATATATTCCGCATACCATCAGGGGAAAAATAATTAGGATCACGTCGCGCCGTTTCGGATTCTAGTAACCCTAGTAAATTGAACGTGGCGCTATAATTCTCAAACGTTTCATCTATATCTTTCTGGGCGGCACCATCGCTATTAAGCAAATCATTTAGTTTGGCATACAAGCCATGATGCTCACGTTGCAGGGAATCGATAATATTGTCGTCGCCATCATTATTGCCCATTTCTTCCAAAATAGTCTGTTGACGTTCTATGAAATCTAATTGAGTTCTCTTACGATTGACTTCGCTACTATCACCATAATGCATTGCCTCTTCAAGCTCTGTTTTTGTATTGAGTACACTATTTTCTAGAATACCACCTAGCCACTTACACTTGCCTTCGTTATCTAGAATATCGATCTTATCAACGTTTCTATATTCTACTCCATCAAAGGTGTAACTATCTTTTTCCGGAACTTCCACTTCGCCCTCTCTAGAAGATCTAACTTCTTCTGCCATCTCTAGCCACGGATTACTTTCTCCTCCAGCATCCTTCTCGTTGCTAGTATTTATTTCTCCGGTATTGTTCAATAAAAATGCCTCACTTTCCATCATATAAACTAATTATAGCACATAACCCATATATTGAGAGATTAGTGAAAATACTAACACACCTGTCTTTTACTTAGTATTTTTTCTGCATAGCCCCCACGCCGCAATTGCTCCTGCGAAATTACCCGCTGCGCACAATAAAATTGTCCAACTGAAATCTGCTGCTACGCCCATCGTGATAACGTTAGCGATGGAATGTTGAAATCCGCAAAAGATAAACAATGGCACGCCCAACAAAATCCCAAGCTTCGTGCCACGCCTATATAATTCTACCGCTAGATACATAATTATCCCGCACATTACAGACTTTAGGAAAAATTCTAGGCTCATGTCCCAGTTCGCCACTTTGGTTTCCGCTACGCTTACAATTGCTATATCGAGCAGGCTGAAAATCACGCCAAACGCATACCCACATATTAAATTTACCACTAAAATTATTATCAAATCCCAAACCTTAATCCTATCTTCTACTAAGAAGCCGCATTTTCCGGTAAAGAGATTAAGCCCCAATACGCACACCCCTAGCAAACCAAAAGCGAACAAAAATGGCCCCAGTGGCTCACCTATTTTTAATAGTATAAAATCACCTAGCCCTATTAATAAACCTGCTCCGGCAGATAAACGCACTAAGTCTAAATAATACCAAAATTTTTTCATATCACCTCCAATTTATTCAATTATACTAAAAGCTTAATCGTATTCAAAACATAAGCGTTTCAATATTGTAAATTTTTTATGCGACATTTGTCGCATAAAAATTAAAAACCTAAATTGACAGTATTATTTTTATGATAAAATCTGCGCAAAAGAAGGAGCGTTTTTTAATGCTTAAAGTTGTAGTTTTTGATAGCGGTTATGGTGGCGAGTTATTCGCGGACTATTTGCAGGAAAACTTGCCAATCCTTCAGGTTGTCCGGGTGATAGATTGGCGACATTCCAATATAATTAACACAAAATATAAAGAAGCACGCAAAAACACCGAAACAGCCCTCCTTCCTTACATAAACAAAGTAGACCTTATTATCTTTGCAAACTGCCTCCTGTCTGTTACTAGCCTTAAGTATTTTAAACGCAAATATCCTCACCAAAAATTCATTGGTATGGAATTTCCCAAGTTAAAAACATCAAGCGAAAGGGAGGCATTAGTCCTCACAACGAAGGCTATCACTAAGACGATCAATTATTACAATTATCTTTTTCGCCTTAAACGTAGGACGAAAACCATAACCCTGGATGCTTGGCTGGATATGATAGATAACGGTGAGCTTGAAAGGTGTGAAATTCTTAATACTGTCAAAAACTTCGCCGCTAGGGAAAAAATTATACCAAACGACATTATTCTGACTTGTACACATTTTAGTGAAATTAAGCCAGAATTGCGTTCCTGCTTTAGTGGCCGAGTTAAAATCCATGATGGGTTTAAAGATGCTCTACACAAAACTTGCAATGCGTTGCGGCTCCGTGGCGGTGCCGGCAAGAAATAACCGTAAAATGTGACACCTGTTGAATTTTTCCTCTCTATAAACTATAATATACTAGTAAAATATAGAAAGGATAAAGCATGGAAAATCTAGAAAAAATGAGACATACTCTAAGCCACGTGCTTGCTGCCGCGGTACAGGAGCTTTATCCTACAACAACATTTGGCATTGGTCCGGCTATAGATAATGGTTTTTATTATGACATTGATTTCGGTGACACCAAAATTTCCGATACGGACTTACCAAAAATAGAGAAAAAAATGCGCGGTATCATTGCTCGTAAACTACCGATGACGAAACGCATAGTATCTAAAGAAGAAGCTTTAAACTGGGCACACAAAAACAATCAGGCCTATAAAATTGAGCTAATAGAAGATTTACCAGATGGTGAAGAGATTTCTTTTTACGACCTTGGCGATATCTTTACAGATCTTTGCAAAGGTCCACACGCAGAAAATACTTCCGAACTCGGAGCTTTTAAGCTTGTCCGCATCGCTGGCGCCTATTGGCGTGGGGATGAGAAAAGGGAAATGCTCACTCGCATCTATGGCGTAGCATTTGCCACTGAAGAAGAATTGCAAGAGTATCTTAAAAAACAAGAAGAAGCTAAGGCCCGTGATCATCGCAAGCTTGGTAAAGAACTAGATTTATTCTGTTTCTCAGATTTAGTCGGTTCCGGCTTACCGTTATTTACTCCGCGTGGCACTGTTTTACGCGATTTGCTTAATGAATTTACTCAGAGTTATCGCTTGAAAAATGGCTATAAAAAAGTTTGTATCCCACACATTGCTAACGTAGACCTATACAAAACTTCTGGCCATTACGAAAAGTTTCCAGAAATGCTACAATTTGTTTCGCAAGAAAGCGGGGATCATCTAGCCATTAAGCCCGTATCTTGTCCGCATCACTCACAGATTTTTGCCAGTTCGCCACGGTCTTACAAAGATTTGCCTATCAAATATCTAGAAACCACCATGGTTTACCGTGATGAGCGTAAAGGCGAGTTGGGCGGCCTCTCTCGTGTACGTGCTATTACCCAGGACGATTCACACGTTTTCTGTACCGAAGATCAAGTTGGTGATATCTTTGGTGAACTCATCGCGGCCGCGAAAGATTTGTATAAGAAAATTGACATGAAACTCAAGCTTCGCCTATCCTTCCGTGACAATAGTGATGGTTACATCGGTACTCCAGAAATGTGGCAGAAAGCTGAAAATGCTATCCAAGAGATGGCGGATAAATTTGAGATGGATTATTTTATTGGCGAAGGCGAAGCAGCTATGTACGGACCCAAGATGGATTTTATGGCGGTAGATGCTCTTGGCCGCGAGTGGCAGCTTGCCACCGTGCAACTAGACTATGCTATGCCGGCCCGTTTCCATCTAGAATACACCGATGCAGACGGCTCCAAAAAGACGCCTATTATGATTCACTGCGCACTTATTGGCTCAATTGAGCGTTTTATGAGTGTATATCTAGAACACACCGCCGGATGGTTGCCAATGTGGTGTGCGCCTGAGAACGTCCGCATACTCACTGTAAATGACCAAGTTGCAGATTACGTAGGTAAAATCACTGATATTTTAGACCAAACAGAATTATCAAATCCACTACCACATAACAAAATCCGCTATACGGTAGATGATTCTGCTGACTCTCTTGGTAAAAAAATCCGTCGCGCTACCGGCATGAAAATCCCTTGCGTGATTATTGTCGGGCCGAAAGATGTGGAAAGCAATATGATTTCAGTACGTCTGCGGGATAGGGAAGAAAAAACAGAATTAGACAATTTAGCAGAATTCTTGAAGGAATTAAAATAGTGACTACATCGACGGGTGACGGCTGGAGGGGGACCCCCAAAATGTTTGCTGAGCAAAATTTTGGGGGAGGAAAAGCCGGCAGGACCCGTCGAGATGTTAGCGCTATTATAATTCTTGGCCCTACTGGCTCTGGTAAAACAGGTGTTTCCATTAAGATTGCTAAAGCCATTGGCGGTGAGATTATTTCTGCTGATAGCCGTGCTATTTATAAAGGCATGGATATTGGCACGGCAAAACCAACCACGGAAGAAATGGATGGAGTTCCTCATTATGGTATAGATCTCGTAGGGCCGGGCGAAAGATTCACCGTGGCCGATTGGAAACAATATGCTGAAGCAAAAATTACTGACATTAAGGCGCGCGGCAAAGTCCCGATTATTGCTGGCGGCACTGGACTATATATCGACGCACTTATTTACGACTATCATTTCAAAGGCCCCACTGGCGCCAAAATTGGTGATTTTGAACAAAAAAGTTGTTCAGACAGAACAGAGGTAAAAGGTAATTTTTTAATCATAGGCATCAAATGGCCTACAGAGGTACTGCGAGAACGCCTTAAGAAACGTATAGACATAATGTTCTCGCCGGAGCTATACGTAGAAACGGAGAAATTAGTTCAAACATATGGCTGGGGCAGCCAAGCCATGAAGAGCGATATTTACGAATATGCGTATAAGTATTTAGAAGGTGAACTAACGTTAGATGAAGCAAAAGAACAATGTTTTTATGAAGATTGGCATCTGGCAAAACGTCAAATGACGTGGTTTAAACGCAATAAACAAATAATTTGGCTCAACCTTGAAGAAATTTATCCATTTGTGCTAAAATATATACATAATGAGCAAAGAAACTAACACGCCAACAGAAAAATTATTCGGATCCAAAACTCGCGCTAAGCTTTTGAAACTATTTTTTGAAAATCCAGAAAAAAGTTTTTACGTTCGTGAAATGACCAGGGTGATAGATGAGCAGATTAATTCCGTCCGTAGGGAATTATTAAACCTTGAAGGTATCGGTATTATTAAAAACGAGACTTTCGATAATAAAGTTTATTACTCAGCTAACAGCAAACATCCGTTCTATCGCCCGATGATTGACATTTTTTCTAAAAAAATTGATACAGTTCGCGACAAAGATATTAAAGAAACTACCTGGGAAGGCTATTGCCGCCCAGTTAAGAATTATCTTAAAGGCCTAGTTGTAACCAATCGTTTGCCCGGGCAGGATGGTGTAGACCTTTTAATTATCGGCAACGACAAGACAAAAAAACTTACTCGTTGGGCTGAAGTAGTTGAAAAGAAACAAGGCAAGCCACTGAATTATGTTATTATGTCTCCAGATGATTTTTCTTACCGTAAAAATGTTCGTGACCGTTTCGTGATGGAAATCCTAGAAATGGAGATTTCCGAAATTATTGATCCTGAAAAACTAATTAAAGAATAGGAGTAAAGATGTTTGAGATAGAAAGCAAAACCCCAGACGAAATCACTATTATCACCAAAAAGACCACCATCAAATTCAATATTGCCGATGCAATAATTGATGCAGGTCTTGCAGTCGGCAAAATCTCTGGTCCTGGCGAATTTGAAATTGGCGATGCTACTATTCGCGGTATCGCCACTGAAAGCGGCAAGACTATCTATGACGTAGAGGTTGGCGGCGTCCATACTGGTATCATTGGTGGTATAGAAGAAAACCTAGATGACATTGTGGCGGATATTTTGTGCACTTCCTCCGTCCGTGCTATTCGTGAAATCGAACCAAAGCTTATAATTTCTATGGGTAATGTAGATGGCATGGTGGCAGATCTCAAACTTACCGCCCGCACTGAGAAAAAACTCAAAGTTAAAAACTTAGACAGTTTGCCAGCTACCAAAGAAGTGGTGGTTTTGAATTAAGATGAGATTAAATTTTCTCAATGTGGTCATCATACTTTGTATAGTATTAGGCTCTGTAATATTGCATGAGCTTTCACATGGGATTGTCGCCTATTGGCTAGGGGATCATACGGCTAAGGACGCCGGTCGCCTCACTTTTAACCCCATCAAGCACATAGATCCTTATATGTCTATCTTGGTGCCAGTAGTATTATATATACTGGGTGCGCCAGTATTTGGTGGGGCCAAACCGGTGCCAGTAGATTACCGTAAACTCAAATGGCACGAATGGGGTATGGCCTTAGTAGCTGCCGCAGGCCCGTTTACAAACTTTCTTCTAGCTCTCGTATTTTTCTTAATTGGCCACTTTTCTGGTCTAATCTATGGTACTGGTGGGGAATTATGGCAATTTGTTTTTACAGAAATCATTTATATTAACCTTGGTTTTATGATTTTTAATCTTATACCTATTCCACCATTGGATGGTTCTAGGGTACTTTATGCTATTTCTCCAGACGGTTTTCGCGCAGTACTGGCCAATATTGAACGCTACGGCATTATTATTGTCTATCTATTGATCTTTTTCTTTGGCGAGGTTTTTTCGCATATCATGGTAAATGGCATGAACGGCATAATTAATTTCTTTTATTTTATAGTCGGTCAATAAACCTAAATAATTCCAACGGAATTATTTAGGCAGAAACAAAAATCGAAATGGGATTCACTTCTATTTCAATTTTTATACTAGTTTCTTTTGCTGGACTTTTCTTTACCTAAAGAAAAGTCCAATGTATGTTATAATTAAATTAGCCTTACTGGCGACATGATTTTCCTGAATAATCATGTTTTAGGGATTTCGTGGCTTACACCCGTGGGTGTATCGCATAAGATTTTACCCACCTTGTATATATTACGGGGAAAACAGGCTAGTGAGGCTTTTATGATAAGAGGTGGGATGAAGCAAAGAATTCGCGTAGTTGGTTTAATCAAAAACGAAGAGGGGGTATTAGTTTTTAAACGTAGCCGAGGCCGCAGTGACGCCCCGGTTTTTTGGGAATTGCCTACTGGCAAAATTAAATTTGGCGAACAACCAGAAGAGGCCATGGCGCGTTCTCTTACAGAATACACTGAGTTAGACGCCTCATCGGTAAAACTAAAAGATGTTATTACATTTCTTGCTCCGGAAGGTTCTAGTCAGCTTAGCAATCTATATATTATATATAATCTAGAAATTAATAATCCCATCAAACCTACCCCGCGTGATAGGTATACGGGCTATAAATTTGTCAAAGATTTTGCCAACTCCAGCATTCATCTCAATGAAACCAGTATGTCCGTATTGGAGATAGAGGAAGGAAAAGTTGCCCCAGGTCACAGTTCTCCGCGCGACACTGCTAATAGTATCACGATAAATGTAGATGGGGCATCGCGTGGTAATCCTGGCCCATCTGGTATTGGCTATTGCATTCACGATAGCAGTGGCAAAATCACCGAACGCAAAGGCGAATTTATTGGCTTTGCTACCTCGCGCATGGCGGAATATTGCGCCATGAGAAAGGGTATAGAGCGCGCTATTGAACTAGGCTATAAATCTGTTCGCTTCATTTCAGATAGTTTAATGGTGGTTAATCAGCTAAATGGTATTTTTCATGTTAAAAATCGTGACATCGCACCAGTCTATCAAGACATTCAAAGCAAACTCAATAATTTTGACGCCATATCTTTCACACATGTCCCGCGTAACAAAAATATGATTGCTGATTCCGAGGCTAATGCTGCTATTGACGAAATTTTACAGAGAACTTAGTATCGACGGGTGACGGCTGGAGGGGCCCCAAATGTTTGTTGAGCAAATTTTTTTGGGGGGGAAGCCGGCAGGATCCGTCGAGAATTTCGGTTTTTTCTAAATTATGATATAATACAGGGGAGCCTGAAAGGCGACCGCTTTTTATAAGAGGAAAGTCCGGGCAACATAGAGCAGGGTAGTCGCTAACAGCGACCGTCCGTAAGGATAGGGAAAGTACCACAGAAACAATACCGCCTTCTTCGGAAGGTAAGGGTGAAAAGAGTGAGGTAAGAGCTCACAGCGCGCTGTAGCGATACGGTGCGGAGGCAAACCCTACCTGTTGCAAGGAGCACTATATACCTTCGCTCGAGGATGTGCGCTCACCGCTAGAACGTTATAGCAATGTAACGTCAAGATAGATGGTCGCCAACCATATATTATATATGGTTACAGAACCCGGCTTATAGACGGCTCATTATCAAAAAACCGCCCGAAAGGGCGATTTTTTGATTTTAGGGAAAATATGATACAATGGAGATGTCTACATCAAATAATTATAAAGATTACTAATTACCGAAATTAGTGAACGGCAACCGTTCAAAAACAGTAATTTCGGTAATCGAATTAATTGTTTGGTGTAGACAGCCGAGAACGGTTGTCGTTTTTTATTAAGCGACGAGTCAATAATAATCTAAAAGGAGGTAAAATGAATCACAATTCATTTCCCAGCGGGGAGCAGGCTCCCGCGCAACAAGATAGCGGAGATGTCGCCGAGTTTCCGTCTTTCGAGGAGCATATGCAAAGTATGGCACAAAATGCCGCAGAGGTTAATACTCAAACGCTAACGCGTCCATCGATGAAGAACGAAGAATTACCAAACGGCGCGCAATATTTGGCCCATGAAATGACAGAGGTCAGTCAAAAAGTTAAAAGCGGGGAACCATTGAACGGCGAGGATATTACATCTCTAGCCAGAGCTTGTGGTTTTGGGCAAGGTTTCGAAAAACTTAGTAATTTCCTAGACGAAACCGGAATTGATAGTGGAAGCGACTTCGACGTAAAACTACCAGGCCAGATTATCACTGCTGATGGCAAATTACGTAAAACGCCGCTTTCTGTTAGCTTTCGTAACTCGGAAGGGGACTTTACTAGGGTAGACATCTCGAGAAAAGATAATGGTAAGCCACTAGTTCATTCGGCTAGCGGCGAGGCCGAAGAAGGTTTTGATGTTGGTTATAGTGGCCCTCAAAAAATCCAGCCTAAGCTTAGAAATAGTAAGTTTATGACATCGGAATAACTTGCTCTATACAAAAAATCGCCCCCCCACCGGGCGATTTTTTGATAAACTATAATTTATTTACTCGACTTTTTCTCGGCACGAGCTTTTGGTGATTCAATCAAGCCTTTTTTCTTCAAAGTGCGAAGCGCGTGAGCTGACACGTTGCACTTAACTTTTTGCCCATTAATAATCAGAGTCCGTTTCGATACATTGGGTTTAAAAACCTTACGAGTGTGACGTTGGGAGAACGACACGTTGTGGCCGTACATTTTGCCTTTGCCGGTAATTTCACAAATAGCCATCTTATTTCTCCTTTACCGTGTTAACAATTTTCTTAAAAGCTTCAGGATTATTCACAGCGAGATCGGCCAAAACTTTGCGATCGAGATTGATATTTTTGGCCTTCATCCCAGCAATCAACTGAGAGTAGGAAACACCCAATTCGCGAGAAGCGTTATTGATGCGGGTAATCCACAAAGCGCGCAAATCACGTTTCTTGTTGCGACGATCCCTGTAACTGTATTGCAAAGCTTTGATTACGCCCTGTTTACCTAGGCGGTAGCTACGGGTACGTGCATGTTGCATGCCCTTAGCAGCTTTTAAAATCTTCTTGTGTTTCGCGTGTGCCGCGACACCTCTTTTAACTCTCATGACTAAACCCCCAATGCTTTCTTAATATTCTTATTGATTTTGCCATTAATGGTAGCAGCAGTTTTCATATTGCGCTTCCTGGCTTTAGATTTTTTGGCGAGAATGTGATTCCCGAATGCCCGCTCACGTACCAATTTACCACTACCGGTAATTTTGATCCGTTTTGCGGTACCTTTATGCGTTTTTAACTTTGGCATAAGTTTTCCTTTGGTTATAGTTAATATTTTTAGGCACATGCCTAATTTTTGTGGCTTGTCGCAATCTGTTTTATTAAAAATCACAACAAACCTAAGGGGCAATCGGCAAGCCGTGGAAGTAGGAAATTACTTCTTCCGCACTTGCGCCGATAGATTACGTCCGTTCATTTGAGGTTTACCTTCTACGACAATACCTTCACCTAGTAGCTCAACAACTCTATTTAATAACTCGTTGCCGATCTCTTTGTGGGCCATTTCGCGACCACGGAAAATTATTAAAATTTTTACTCGGTCGCCGTCATCTAGGAAACCCCGCATTTTGCGGACTTTGATGTTAAGGTCATTGTCGCTAATTTTGAGGCCAATTTTCATTTGTTTCAGCTCGGATTGTTTTTCGCGGGCTTTTTTACGATTTTTGGCATCTTCTTTCATCTTTTGGTACTGATATTTACCCCAATCGATGATTTTAACGACAGGCGGGTTGGCATTAGCGGCAATTTCCACTAAATCTACACCCTGCTCGTTCGCAAGAAGTTGGGCTTCTTTGCTAGACATAATACCTAGCTGTTCTCCACTTGAACCAATTACGCGTACCTCCGGATAACGAATTTCTCCATTTAGCCGAGTGCGTGATGTAGTTTTTATGATAGTCCTTTCTTCTCTTGAATTAACCTGATAACAATTATACCAAACTCCCAGAGAAAAAGCAAGAGTAAATTAGCGTTTTCTATAGGTTAATGCCTCGGCCAAGTGCTTGCCTAAAATAATATCAGAACCATCCAGGTCTGCTATGGTCTGCGCCACCTTGATTGTTTTAAAATACGATCTGGCGGAGAGGCTGAGCTTTTCCGATGCTCCAGCTAATAACTTCTCAGCAGCCGGATCTAGGCGTAATAGACTAGATACTTGAAAAGAAGACAGGGAACTATTGTAAATACCGTCTTTGCCGTAACGCGCCTTTTGTCGTGCAATTGCTCCTGTTATATTATTTTTTACAACATTATGCTCGGTGCTACAGCCAGAAATTGGTTTCAATAAATCTGCATTGTCTACCTTCTCTACTACTATAGTCATATCGATGCGGTCAAAAAGCGGGCCAGAAAGTTTTTTCTGGTACCTCTGAATTTGTGGTTCCGTACACTTGCATTCATGGGTAGGGTCACCCAAATACCCGCAAGGGCAAGGGTTCATCGTAGCTATCAACATAAAATCCGCCGGATAGGTAGTTTTGCGATTGGCTCTAGATATAGAAATCTCCTTATCTTCTAACGGCTGGCGCAGAGCTTCTAGTACTGATCTTGGGAATTCTGGTATCTCATCCAAGAACAATATGCCTTTGTGTGCCAGTGAGATTTCTCCTGGATTAGCCATTGATCCGCCGCCAATTATAGAAGTAGAACTAGCTGTATGGTGTGGACTCCGAAACGGTCTCGCCTCAATGGTTCTATCTGTAAGTAGTCCTGCAATTGAATACAATTTGGTGATATCTATCTTTTCTCCAGGCGTCAAATTGGGCAGTAAGTTGGCTGCCGCTTTAGCAAGAAGCGTTTTACCTGCCCCTGGTGGCCCAGAAATTAAGATATTATGGTGCCCAGCAATAGCAATTTCTATTGCACGTTTAGCTAGTTTTTGCCCACGGATATGGTCCAAAATCTCGCCTGTGGGCCTCTTCGCTATCCGCTCGACATCAGCTTTGATAGGCGCCGTCTGTAAATCTACTTGGCCTTTCAATGCCAAAAATAAGCCTTGCAAAGTATCTACGCCGTAAATATTTATACCTTCCACCAGCGAAGCTTGTGCTAGATTTTTCGTTGGTATGTATACTTCTAGGAGCCCGGCTTCTTTCGCGGCCTCTACTACGTTTATGATGCCTTTTACGGGCTTTATTTCGCCATTTAGCGATAATTCTCCCACGAAAAGCTTGCTAGTTACGTCATTTTTGGTTAATTGTCCAGATAGTACTAATATAGATAGCGCGATTGGCAGGTCCAGGTAAGCCCCATCTTTTTGCAGCTCTGCCGGCGCTAAGCTAATCGTCACTTTTTTATCAGGGAAGAAGAAATCGGAATTCACTAGGGCACTACGTACGCGCTCTTTTGCTTCGTTAATGGTTTTATTGGCCATACCTACGATGTTAAATGCTGGTAAGCCCCGGTTTATGTCTCCTTCGACTTCTACTATTTTACCCCCGAAGCCATAGGGGATTGCGGAATGAATTTTAGCGATCATGCCTCCTAGGTAACATAAGGCTACTAAAAATTCAACCCCCACCGGGCAGCTTACGCTTAATTTTGTTACGCATATTAGAGACAAACACATAATACCAAAAATATTTAGGGTCTTTAGACCCACTAGTATAATAAAAAGCTTGTGGAAAACTCGTTAAAAATATAAAAAAATTGTACGAAAAATATATTGACATTAGCATTTTTTCGCGATATTATAGAGATAGCTTCTGAATAAAAAAATTATTCAGAAGGTCAAAACAAACATTTTAGCCAAAATAACTCCACACTCTACAAAGCAGGCCGGTTTTCCTCGCAGTTACCGGCCTGTTTCTATGCTTTTAGGAAGAATGGTCCGTTCACTCCGCAAACGAGATCATATTAGCCGCTCGAATAAGGCGGCTCCGCCGCTTTTCGCGAACCTTGGAACAAAAAAAACGAGAGCAAGCTCTCGATTTTTAGTTCTGCAAATTCGTTCTAAAGAAACTATATTTCTTTCTTCTCTCTCTTTTTTTTGGTGGAGCTGGGGGATACTGCCTCCCCGTCCGAACTATCACTGGGACATGACTCTACGTGTGTAGTTTTCTATTTTGTCTTGGCATATGTTATTAGTAAACAGAAAACGAAACTAATAGCTGCCATAGCTAATTTTTCGTGCCATCTTGCGCTATCTAGATGACCTTATCTCCGTAGTATGATAATTTTAGTCCTACGGAAACTCAGACTAAAACCAGCCTAGAATAAATTAGGCATAAGCTGGCATGTAAGCAACATGCGCAGTTTTTGTGTTTTTTACACTTATTAATACTTACGGTATTTAGTCGACACGCATCACATCTGTTAATAATCCGTCTAAGCTTTGTCAGCCCCAACTAACCAAATTATACCATATTGTGTTCGTATTCGCCAAATTAGGAGCAGCAAAAAACGTGGTTTTGTTGTAATTTTCACAACAAAACCATAAAATAAATACGCTAATAATATGCCAATGTTGTAAAAATAACAACATATTGAATAAAAAATTAGAACAGGGAAGAAATAGATAAAATGTTGTAAAAAATACTCTATAATTATTGAACAAATCTATTGATTTTTTATGTTTTTTGTGCTACTATAAAGACAGTCGAGATGACTAAAACAAACATTAAAAACAAAAGGAAAACATGAAGAAAAAACGCTTCAAAGCTAGAAATAAACCATAAATCTTGGCGGGCGAAAAGGTAATTTCTAGCCATAAATTACACCATTAGGAATTACCTAGAGCTCCGCCAAACGATTAGCCCCAGGTGACAGGGAAAATCAAAAGCGTAGAGCGCATTAGTAAATCTTTCGTTAGTACCTTCCTTAAAAACAAAAACATAAACCAGAACGAAAGGAAACGCTAATAAGGACAATGCTTCACCTAGCGTGAAGCGGTCAATAGGGAAGCGGATTAGGGATTGCGGTCAATAGTTGTGATTTTAGCACCGGATAATCCCTCCGCCTCTCCCATCAATAAAATTCTTGGGGGCTTACCAGTATTGTGCTATAATACATGATATGAAGCATAACCATGTTATAGCCATCATTAGCATAATTGGACTCGCAGCCTTAATCTTTATGCTAATTTTTACTTCGCCAACGGATATTGGGCCTTTAGGTGTTTTATTATTTTTTACAACAGTTTACGTAGTATCATTTGGTATAGTTACTCTGCTCACGCAGAGTTTTATGCGTTTGGCCTTCAAGAAAACAGAATTCAAAAACAAAGATTATCTCTATTCTGCCATACTCGCTTTCGGTCCGATCATGTTTTTAATGGCGCGCTCTTTTGGCGCCATCAACCTCTGGACTTCGGGTCTCATTTGTCTCTTTATATTTTTGGCTGAATTTCTCGTCGCAAAACGCGTTTAATATGATAAAATAAGCATATGAATTATGGTCAGCACTCGCAAAATAATGATATTCCGTCTAGCGACGCACTTTTTGCAAGTGGTCTAACGGAGGGCGTTGGGGCAAATCCAGAACAAGCGAAGTTGGACGCTGAAGGGGGGCTACAATCTAATGAATCATGGCAGAGAAATCCGCAAGCTATTGGCAACAAAATTATCAATTTCCCAAACTCCCCAGACTCTGTGACAGAAGCAAAAGAACGTCTAGGTGTTATAGAACCCACTATGCCACCAATGGTAGCCGAGGAAACGCAAACTCAACCACCTCTCAAGACAGATGTCATTGAAGCAAGTTTGGATAAGTCAGCACTAAACACCGAAGGACGCCTAGAATCCGCCGGTGTTAAAGAAATAGATAAAGCTATATCCAAGTTAAATCATACCGGCAATGTGGCAGATTTTTATGAGACGGCGCGCGACGCTATGGAAACAAATCTTAATAATTCATACAATAGAAAGTTGGCCGCATGAGTAATAACCCCTGTTTCTGTAATTTTTACAACAATTTTCCAAAGAGGAGAGCTAGGTAATGGAACCTTGGGTGGTAGCGCTAATTGTCGTGGCCGCAATAGGTATTATTGCGGGGATTTTTGGCGGGACTTATATCTCTAAACTCCGCAAGGCGAAAAAATATGAGCGCGGCCTTAAAATGGTGCCACTGCTCATCCATCTTCCTCCTACCACAGATGACATTGAGGCTGGTGGCCGCGATAAACGCGACATTGCTAACGAGGCCATCTCTAAGGCTCAAGTAATGTACTCTATTCTTTCTTCCACTATCACCAAAGGACTCAAAACTAAGCTTTACGGCCAGCGTCACTTCTCTCTAGAAATTATAGCTAAAGACGGCTTTATCAAATATTATGCTATCGTGCCTGCCGTACTTACAGAGACAGTAAAACAGGCTGTGCAGTCTGCTTATCCTACTGCGCGTCTAGAAGAACGGCGTGAGGAGAACATCTTTAAGGGCGGAACGGGCGTTGATGCTGTAGCTGGTGCCGAGCTTACCCTTAATAAAGAATATTATCTGCCTATCGCTACATACGAAGATTCCAGGCGCGATGCACAGATGGCGATCCTGAATGCCCTCTCTGGAGTGGGCAACAATGAAGGTGCGGCTGTTCAAATTTTGTTCCGCCCTGCACAAAAAAATTGGTCAGAACGCGGCAAACAATATATTGAAAACATGCAAAAAGGCAAAACTAGTAAAACCATTGGCGCTGGTTTTGGTGATTTTGCAATGGATCTTATCCGTGCTCCATGGGAAGTCCCAGGAGAACACGAAAAATCCGAGCATGAGACAATCACCAACATCAAACAAGATGAAATCACCGCCATTACTAATAAAATGCGTTTCCCGGCCTTTGAAACCCTTATCCGCATTATAGCCAGCTCTGAAAACAAACCTCGCTCAGAAGCGATTGTAGGGGGCATAGTTTCAGCATTTTCCCAGTTTAACTCTCCAGAACTCAACGGTTTCAAAGTCAATACTTTTAAAGACGCTAAAAAACTGGCTATTGACTACACTTTTAGATTTTTCCCGCTCAAAAATCACTCTACCATCTTAAACAGTGTAGAACTTGCTTCTATTTTTCATCTACCAGAGCAAAACGCCATACCTAATTCCCAGGTAGAGCGCCAGCTCACCAAACAAGTGGATGGCCCGGCTAGATTGGCTACTGAAGGACTATTCCTGGGCACTAACCAATTCCGTGGCACCGATAAAGCCATCTATCTCCAAGAGAAAGATCGTCGTCGTCACATGTACGTAATTGGGCAAACCGGTATGGGTAAATCTGTTTTCTTGGAAAATCTAGCTTTTCAGGATATGTGCGATGGCCACGGTTTTGCCTTTATTGATCCGCATGGCGATGCCGTGGAAGCATTGCTTCAACGTGTACCAGAGGAACGCATAGATGATGTAATCTATTTTGACCCCGCCGACATCGAACACCCAGTTGGCATGAATATGTTTGAATACACCACCCAAGATCAAAAAGATTTCATCGTCCAAGAGGGAATTAGTATGTTGCAATCTCTCTTTGACCCTAATAACCAAGGTTTCTTCGGCCCCCGTGGCCAGCACATGTTCCGTAACGCTGCACTTCTCTTAATGAGCGATCCGGCAGGCGCTACCTTCATAGATATTCCGCAGTGTTTTACGGATCCGGAATTCGTTAAATCTAAGCTCAAATATGTCACAGATAAGGCCGTCTATGATTACTGGACTAAAGAATTCCCAGCTTCCCAGAAATCTAATGACGCCGGCGAGGTCATCACCTGGTTCTCTAGTAAATGGGGTCCGTTTATCTCTAATACCATTATGAGAAATACCTTAGGACAGGTTAAATCCGGCTTTAATATTCGCGAGATTATGGATAATAAAAAGATTTTCCTTGTCAACCTTTCTAAGGGACGCCTCGGTGATATTAATGCTAATCTCCTTGGTATGATCTTTGTAATGAAATTCCAACAAGCCGCCATGAGTCGCCAGGATATTCCCGAAGATCAGCGTCAGGATTTCTGTCTCTACGTAGATGAGTTCCAGAATTTCGCCACAGATAGCTTTGAGTCTATTTTATCCGAGGCTAGAAAGTACCGCCTCAATCTTATCGTGGCTAATCAGTTTATGACTCAGCTCACAGAAAAGATTAGGGAAGCACTCCTTGGTAACGTCGGCACTATTATCTGTGGTCGTATCGGCGTGACAGACGCAGATTTGATGGTCAAAGCATTTACTCCTACCTTTACCGCCGAAGATCTAACTAAAACCCCTAATTTCTCCGCTGTGGCTAAAGTGATGATGTTTGATATGCCATCTGCTCCATTTACCATGAAACTCCCTGCGCCTATGGGTGAACCGAATGAAGAATTGATGGACAGTCTCAAAGCTTATTCTGCGACTAAATTCGGCCGTACCCGTGCCGAGGTGGAGAAAGAAATTCAAGATCGCTGGAGTGCTGCAGAAAAAGCGAAAAAAGCCACTAAACCAGAAATGCCGCTAGAGCCGTCTAGAAGCTCCGTAGACGTCGTTCCGATTGAAGACGATAAAAATACCATTTCTGCACCTAAAACTGCTCCAAAGGCCCCAGAAACGCCTAAAAAAGGCTTTTTGGATGACTGGATGGATAAAAAAGCTAAAACTACTCCAATTTCGTCACCTACCACCCAGGAATCCACCCCAATCACACCAGAACAGACTCAAAATCCAGCCCCAGTTGCAGCCCCAGAACCAACCCCTATTGAGCCTACTCTTACTTCTGCCCCAGACTCTACGTCCGCGTCATCATCAACATCAGCTCCAGAGGTTCAGCTAGATGAAGCCGTGTTCAAGATCCGCTAGATGACAATAAGATAGCCTAGCGGGTAACGCCTGGAGGGGGGTCCAAAAAATGTTTGCGCACGCAAAATTTTGGGGGAGGAAAAGGCGGCAGGACCCGCCTAGAAAATATGGTATAATAGGCCTTATGAACGAGGGTCAAGATTGGATCTATACCGATATTGTGAAAGATCATTTTTTGAACCCTCGCAACTTCTTGATGGGCGACGAAAGTAAGTTTGAGTGCGATGCGACCGGCCTAGTGGGCAACCCTATTTGTGGTGATCAGATGAAAATGTTTATTAAAGTAGACAAAAAAACTGATAAAATCATAGACATCCGCTGGAAAACTTACGGCTGCGCCTCAGCTATAGCCTCAACTTCTGCTCTTTCTGAGCTCGCCAAAGGTAAAACTCTAGATGAAGCTCTCAAAATTTCCGCCGAAGATATCGATAATTATCTCGGCAAACTTCCCAAGCACAAATTCCATTGTTCTATCTTGGGTCACGATGCCTTAAGGGATGCGATAGAGAACTATAGAAAATAAGAGCATTATCAGTACATAATTCATCAATATCAAGGGACATAAAGACAAAATCTGCCAAAGGCAGATTCTTGGCCCCGTACGGCGGAGCAATGTGATAAAATCTAAGACTATCACATTGCGAAGCTCCCGAGATATGATGAATTATGCAATATCTCTAGGATATGGTGCTAATCTGCTGCAATCTATTAATGATCCCTGGTAGTACTTCCAACACCTTATCAATATCCTCTTTCGTATTTTCTAGCCCAAAAGAGAATCTTATAGATGAATGTGCCACTTCGGCGTCGCCGGTTTTTGCCATTAGTACATGCGACGGCTTAGTGTCTCCCGCCGCACAGGCCGAACCGGTAGATACCACTATGCCTTCGGCGTCTAGATATAGTTGAATAGATTCTCCTTCTGCCGCTCGAAAAGACGCATTCAAGATATTCGGCAGGGAAGCACCAGGAGTAAGGTTGGTATTTAGCGAGCTCCCCGGTATTTCTGCTAAAATCCTCTTAGCTAAACCATCTCTCAATCTACGCACTTCTTCATCATATTTTTCCCAAGTTTTCTCTCGTAAAACATACTTCAACGCTGCACCAAACCCTATAATCCCTACGGTGTTATAGGTGCCACCACGTCTCTTATTCTCTTGATTGCCTCCAATAATAAGAGGCTTAAATGGCACCCCCCTTCGCACATATAAAGCCCCCACCCCTACCGGCCCACCTATCTTGTGTGCACTAAATGTCGCATAATCCACCCCTAATTTCTTTATATCTATAGGTATTTTACCTAGCGCCTGTGTTAAATCAGAGTGTATATATCCGCCTTTTCGCACGGTTACCAGGGGTTTGCCCCAATCGTTCTTCTTATCAAACATTTCTGGGCAGTCCACTAATTCATCTTTCGCGGCTCGCCTAACCACCTCTGCTAAGTCCAAAATCTCCCCAGTTTCATTGTTTGCTAGCATATAAGAGTATAATTTCGGCAGCTTATCGCCTTTATACTCTCGTGCTGACTCTATTATAGAATGATGCTCTAGGGGTGAAGTCTCAATCTGATGTCCTTCAAAAGTCCGAATTGTAGCATTATTGCTCTCTGATGCCCCAGAGGTAAAAATAATCTCATCTGGCTCCGCGCCAATCATCTTCGCTAGCAATTCGCGCGTATGCTGTATCTCGTTCATTGCTAAATGCCCAGGAGTATGTAAGGCCGACGCATTGGCAAAAAACCGCTCTTCCGCCTGGCGCATTGCCTCCCTCACCTCTGGAAGTAGCGGGCTAGTTGCTGCATAATCTAGATATGTCATCTTAGCATTGATTATAGCATACATCCTGGCGGGTGGCCTCGCTGGGGGGACCCCCGCTGCGCGCAGGCGGCAGCCGAGCACAGTGGGGAAAACTGCGAGGTCAGGACCCGCCAAGAGAATACTTGAATTTTTTCTCCTTATAATGTACAATATAGGGGTATATTAAGAAGAGGTATAACAAAAATGGCTGACAAAGCGGGAGATTACGACTCGTCAGAAATTCGGGTACTAGAAGGTCTAGAGCCAGTTCGGTTACGTCCTGGTATGTATATTGGCTCCACCGGTTATGATGGCTTACATCACCTTATCAAGGAAATCGCCGATAACTCTATAGACGAAGCCATCGCAGGCTACGCTAATAAGATTGACATCACTATATTAAAAGATGGCGGCGTTCGTATAGATGATAACGGCCGTGGTATTCCGGTAGATATCCACCCTAAAACTAAAAAATCCACACTAGAAACAGTACTTACCGTACTTCATGCCGGTGGTAAGTTCGGCGATGGTGGCTACAAAGTCTCATCTGGCCTCCACGGTGTAGGTTCTTCGGTGGTAAACGCCCTTTCTACCCACATGGTGGCCGAAGTCTATCGGGATGGCAAATCTCACCATATTGAATTTGACGTCGGCAAGCCAACTATGGAGCTACAGATCACCAAGGGCACCCCGCGCGAATCTGGCACCTCTATTACTTTCTATCCTGACCCTTCTATCTTTAAAGAAACCACTACTTTTGACTACAAGTGGGTTTCTAATTACGCCCGTCACCAAGCTTACCTTACTAAAGGTATTCTTATCACCGTCACAGATGAGCGCACCGGCGAGCACGAATCCTTCTATTTCGAAGGTGGTATTAAAAGCTATGTCAAGCGTCTCAATAATGGCAAAGAGGTCCTCTCTGATGATATCTTCTATGTAGATAAACAAATCGGCGATTCTGCCGTAGAAATAGCTCTCCAATACAACGATAGCTATGCTGAGACCATGAAACCCTTTGCTAATAACGTTCTTACCCCTGATGGCGGTATGCACGTGGTAGGTTTCCGCACTGGCCTCACTCGCACTGTTAATGATTACGCCCGCAAAAACGGCCTACTCAAAGAAAAAGAAGACAACCTAACGGGTGACGATATTAAGGAAGGTCTCACTGCTGTTATCTTGGTCAAGCTCCCTGATCCTCAGTTCGAAGGTCAGACCAAAAATAAGCTAGGCAATCCAGAGGTCCGCGGTTATGTAGATAAAGTAATGACCGAATATTTCGGCTATTACCTAGAAGAAAAACCCGCCATCGCTAAAAAAATCGTCAACAAAGCCACTCTAGCTGCCCGTGCCCGCAAGGCCGCCCGCGCTGCTAGAGATAATGTTATTCGTAAAGGCGCATTCGAAGGTCTAAATCTCCCGTCCAAGCTTGCTGATTGCTCCTCTAGGAACAGGGAAGATTGTGAACTCTTCATCGTAGAGGGTAACTCCGCCGCCGGTTCTGCTAAGGAAGGCCGCAACCCTCAAATCCAGGCTATTCTACCCCTAAGAGGTAAAGTATTAAATACTGAACGCGCTCGCCTAGACAAGATGCTAGCCAATCAAGAGCTTGTCTCTCTAATTAAAGGTCTCGGCGTGGGTATCGGCGAGCAATTCAATATCGATGGCCTCCGTTACGATAAAATCATCTTTATGACCGATGCCGACGTAGACGGTCTTCATATCGCTACGCTTCTAATGACTTTCTTCTTCCGCTACATGCCGCAAGTAATAGAGGCAGGACATGTTTATTTGGCAAAACCGCCTCTATTTGGGCTTATCAAGGGTACTGGTAGTACTCGTAAAATAGATTACCTCTACGACGAAGTTGCCCTAGAGAACAAACTTACCGAAAAAATCGAAGAACGTCGCAAAAACGGCACCAAGATAGACGAATCTCAAGAACGTTTCAAGCAGGCTGGTTACACCGCTCAGCAGCGCTTTAAAGGTCTCGGCGAAATGGACGCCAAACAACTCTGGGAAACCACCATGGACCCAGAAAACCGCATCCTTGTCCAAGTTCATATTGATGATGCCGAAAAAGCCGATGCAGTATTTACTAAGCTAATGGGAGACCAGGTCGACCTCCGTAAAAACTTTATCCAAGCCGGCGCCGCTAGCGTAGATTTGGATGATCTAGACTTCTAAGGAGAAAATATGACAAAAGACGAAGAAATCAACAAAAAACCAGAAGAAACTTCACCAGAAGCTCCAGAAGCCACTTATGGCGTCGAAGCGCCGGAAGATACCACTTTGGAGGGTGAACTCGTCCAGGACGGTATCGAGAAGCGTGGCGTAGAAAACACCATGGAAGAATACTTCCTCAAGTATTCCATGTCCGTAATCATCGATCGCGCCTTACCCGACGTCAGAGATGGCTTGAAGCCTGTCAACCGCCGTATATTATACGCTATGAACAAAAACGGTTGGAAAGCTCCTCATGCTACTGTAAAATCCGCTCGTATCGTCGGTGAAGTCATGGGTAAATATCACCCTCACGGCGACTCTTCTATCTATATGGCGATGGTCAACCTCGCTCAGCCTTGGAAGATGCGCTATACCTTAGTGGAAGGCCAGGGTAACTTCGGTTCAATGGACGGTGATGAACCAGCCGCCTCACGTTACACTGAAGCCAGGATGGACAAAGTCGGCGCTGAGCTCTTAACTGATATCGAGAAAGACACTGTCGATTTCGTAGACAACTTTGACGGCACAGAAAAAGAGCCCCGCGTGCTCCCAGCCGCTCTCCCAAACATCCTTCTAAATGGTCAGATGGGTATTGCTGTCGGTATGGCTACCAATATCCCGCCGCACAACCTCGGCGAATTAGTAGATGCTACCGTTGCCCAGATAGATAATCCAGATATTACTTTGGACGAACTCATGAAACACGTCAAGGGCCCAGATTTTCCAACCGGCGCCGAAGTTTACGGCGGTGCACCAATGCGCCAGGCTTATGCCACCGGTAAGGGTTCTGTAGTAATCCGTGCCGTTGCCAATATAGAAGAACGTAAAAATGGTCGCTATAACATAGTAGTCACCGAAGTACCTTATGGTATGAGCAAGGAAGGCTTTATCGAAAAAGTTCGCGAACTTGTCCTTTCTAAGAAACTTGACCATATCGCAGACGCTCGTGATGAATCTGCCCGTGGCAAGATTCGTATCGTAGTTGAGCTCAAAAAAGACGCCTTCCCAAAGAAGATTTTAAACCAACTCTACAAGATGACTGGCCTGCAGACTACCTTCCATTACAATATGTTGGCTCTTGTCAATGGTGTTCAGCCTCGTATTCTTGGCCTCAAAGAGATCCTAGCTGAGTTTATCAAACACCGCCAAGTAGTGATTCGTCGTCGCACCGAATTTGAACTAAAGAAAGCCAAAGAACGTGCCCACATCTTAGAAGGCTTAAAGATTGCCCTAGATAATATCGATGAAGTTATTAAGGTTATCCGCTCGTCTTACGACGACGCCGATAAACAGCTCATGTCCCGCTTTGGTTTGTCGGAAATCCAGGCCAACGCTATCTTACAGATGCAACTTCGCCGTCTCCAAGGCCTAGAACGCGACAAGATCGAAGAAGAATTAAAGCAACTCCACGAACTTATCGCCAAATTAGAGACTATCTTGGCCGATGAAAATGAAATTCTAAGAGTAATTAAAGAAGAACTTATTGCCTTGAAGGCTAAATACGGTGATGAGCGCCGCTCTAAGATTATCAACCACGAAGTTGGCAAATTCTCCGAAGAAGAGCTCATCCCAGAGGAAGAAAGCGTTATTCTTCTCACTTCAGAGAACTACATGAAGCGTGTCCCGCAGACTGATTTCCGCAAGCAAAACCGCGGCGGCAAGGGTAAGCGCGGTATGACCACCAAGGAAGAAGACGTCATTGCTCAAATCCTAACTGCCAATTCGCACGATTTTTTGCTCTTCTTTACCAATCAAGGAAGATTATTCAGAATGAAGGCTTACGAAGTACCACAGGCCTCTCTAGCTGCCAAGGGTACTGCCGCTGTAAATATGCTCAATATGCACCCAGAGGAAAAAATCACCGCCATCATCAAGCAAGGCGATGCTGGTGCTAACGGCTACCTCTTTATGGCTACCAAGAAAGGCACTATCAAGAAATCCGCTATCAAAGACTTCTTCAACGTCCGCAGTAACGGCCTCATTGCTATTAAACTAGATGAAGGTGATGAGCTAAAATGGGTACAAGAAACGACAGGAGAGAACGATATCGTCATTAGTACCTCTGCCGGCCAGGCCACTCGCTTCAACGAAAAAGAAGTCCGCGCCATGGGTCGCGCCGCTATGGGGGTGCGTGGTATGCGTCTCCGTCCGAAAGACGAGATTGTCGGTATGGACGTAGTAACAGATCCCAAGCAAAAGCTAATCGTGGTGTCTGCCAATGGTTACGGTAAGGCCACCCTAGTATCCAACTTCCCGCCACACAAGCGCGGTGGCGTAGGCATCAAAGTTGCCGCCGTTACCGAAAAAACTGGCCCTATCGTAGCGGTTCACACCTTAGATCCGCTGGCCAAGGAAGTAATCATGATGTCTACCAAGGGTCAAGCCATCCGTGTAGCCATGAAGGAAATCCCAACTCTTGGTCGTGCTACCCAGGGTGTGCGCATCATGAAGATGGGCGAAGGCGACACTGTAGCCTCTATCGGCATTGTTCTCCCCGAAGAAGAACAAGATAAAACAGAGTCCGAAGAACCGAAAAATAAATAAAACCAAAAGACAGGGAATTAAGCCAGGGAAATCTGGCTTAATTTTTATAGTGTCTCTGTTATTTTTATTTGCTACTGTCAAACTTTTCATGTTATAATTAAATTGCTTTATCATTATTATTAACAAGACCAAAGTTTTTTAAAAGCTTATTCACGCCTTTAATGTTTAGAGTTGTAAATGGCGCCGTAAGGCATCAATGCTCTAAACAGGCTAGTAAGCTTTGGTTAGCGATAATGATGATAAAGCACCTTGCGGTGCCATTTTTGTTAATCCCCATTAATATAGTGGCACCACATGGGGGAGTAGTAGTAATCATATATATAAGTGAGGTTAAAAGATGAGCCACAGAGTAAAACAATCGTTAGTAAAAAGCAGAATAGATTTCTTCTACTATGCTTTCCGTAATATCCTCCTAGCTTCAATCCCACTTCTTATCATATCTGCCCTAACCTTATCTTTCCCTCATTCCTCCGCAGACAACAACACCAGTTCAGACAGCCTCAGCATCTCCATTTCCTCTGCCTGTACTTTGAGTAGTAGTATAGATAGAGCCCATACAGTTAATGTCAATGCTGGTACTCATGCGGTAGATATTGGTAGCACTAGAGTTAATGCCTATTGTAATGATAATAATGGCTATAGTATCTATGCTATAGGCAATAGTAATAATGTAGATGGTAACACAGATTTAATTAGTAGTATTAATGATAACTATAATATTAAGACTGGTATTTATGACGAAGGAAGCTCTAGTAGTCTTACTCCATCATCTTGGGGTATGAAACTAGCTCCTGGTACTGGTACAGGTCTTAATCCAGAGACTGGTGCTAGTATTGCTATCACTCCTCCTACTATCGTAAATAACTACGATAATTATAATGTAGTACCAAATAACTATACACTAGTAGCATCTAGAGCTTCTGGTACTAATATGACTATAGATACTGATATTACTGGTTCATACTTTACTACTACCTATGATGTCTATGCTAGTTCTGTACAGCCTGCTGGTACTTATAATGGAAAAGTGAAATACTTAATGGTACATCCAATTAGTGACCACACTACTATTACTTTTGAAGATGCCTTTGCTAGAGCCGGTAAGCAACCTATTGCTATATCTTCTGGAACTTATTATAAAATGCAAGATATGACTAGTGACATCTGTAGCCAAGTAGCATACGATACTACTACGGAGCTAGTAGATATTAGAGATAACAAACCTTACTATGTTACAAAACTCAAAGATAATCATTGTTGGATGACGCAGAATTTAGACTTTGACATAGATACTACTAAAACCTACACTCACAACGATACAGACCTAGGCTGGGATACGGCTAACTTTGACGCTAATGCTACCTGGACACCAGACACTACTAATGGTAAATATAATCTACAAATAACTGGTACTGCTGTTTCCAATTGGTCTAATCAAAACAACTATCCATATTCTGCAGACCCAGGTGATGTATATTACTATACATCTAATTCTAGTGATAATGATATAAAGTATACTTCATTGTCTGATTGTACACTTGCAGGTCATACAGCAGGAGAATGCAAGCATTATCACGCAGGTAATTATTACAACTGGACTGCTGCTATAGCATCTAATAATTCTAGTGGCATTAGTGCGGATAAAGCCAGGGCGGACAATTCTATTTGCCCAAGGGGCTGGAGATTGCCTAATACTGATACCGTAGATAGTAACTATAACGAATTTGGCCGGCTGCTCTATGGCTATAACATCACAAACAACAAAGCTAATGGGACTAACAGTGTAGGCTTCAAGACTGGTGGTCTCAATGCCATAAGAATATCCCCTTTATATTTTACGCGTTCCGGCTTTATTGATGGTTGGCAATTGGTCATTCCTGGCAGTGCTGGCTACTACTGGTCTAATACAATTAATAGTAGTACTAATGCCTATGACTTAGGCTTTGGGAGCAACATCTACCCAGCCCGTAGTGATTTTAGAAATTTAGGATGGTCCATCCGTTGCCTCGCCCGCTAAAATTTAACCCCAGCCATTATAATCTTAACCATAAGCCACCCGCTGGGGGTTGAAATATTTTCTCACCTATGCTAACAATAGCGCCGGGTTGGCTTTGGAGTTTAATGGGCTAGAGTTCACAAGCTTAAAATGTATTTAGGTTTGCGATTGTGTGAGGGTCCATTAAACGGTTATTCTAGGTAAACTAGGATCCCTAGGAAGGAGATAATTAAATGACCATACAGATTAATCTGCTATGTATCATCTTTCCAAATCGGAAACGCCGAAGTAAAAAATCTAACTAGCTCCGCACTAGTTAGATAAACCCATCTAGAGAAAGTTTCCTAGAGACTTTCTCTTTTTATAACCAAATTATACCACACTTCATCAAATCATCATAGCCAAAATCCTATTTTTCGCTTTGCTCATTCCGTCTATACTTTGCATTAACCGCAAGCATAAACCCCAAAATATCAGAGGTAAACTCGTTTATACTTACAAAATTTCTCGCTGGGGGTTGAATTTTTTGTCTACCTATGCCTATACTCCCCTAATTAAAATTAAAAAGGAGTTTTATGGGTAGAAAGATCCCTCTACTAATATTAACTTTAACCATTAGCACTCTAGCTGCCACAGTGCCAAATCAAGCTTCCGCTGCGGTGCGATATGATGGTGGTACTACCTGGTGGTCAGTAGCAGAAGTGTTGGATTTTTACAATCAAGTAGAGCAGGAAAAGGTAGCTCTCTGCGGCGACGATGCAGGGTGCACGCAAGAATTCGATATGACGATGGTAGAAAAAGGGAACAAATACAGCGCACTCAATAATCTTATAGAGGGACAATTTTGGATTACCTCTATTAATCCCAAGAAAGAAACGGTAAAAATCCTCTTTTTCGACGAAGACAGGATGCTTGCGCATATGGGTATTAAAGAAGAAATTCGCCTCAATTCCTTTTATTTTGCTTGGTTTGATGATTGGCGCGGGCAAATCTATAATTTTTATCGCCCACAGTTTATTAGCGGCGAAATAGAGGGACTGCACACGGTATATGACAGTATCGCCGAAGGTCTAGATACTGCGCATCTCCCCGCCTGGCAAGAAATAGAAATATCTGTGCCAGGTTCAGATCTGCTACTAAATACCTCTGGCAAGCTAGACCACGCCATATTTGGTACTAGAGGTTTTAACTCTATGGGGTATACAGATTATTCGGATTGCATCAACGCGCCAGATTACGAAGAAGGCGCGGAGTGTAAACTAATGATTTCTGGCGACAAATGGATGAAATTCTTTCCGCCCCGCGCCGAAATTGTAGAACCAGAACCTTCTACTACGCCAGATGCGCCTAGTATTTCAGATGAAACTGAACCCACTTCAGATATTCCGGACACGCCAGAACCAATATCTAGCGATGTAACTCCGGGCCCCACAGAAGAGCTTGGCTATGGCGCCGCTAGCGATATTTCAGAGTCAATAGAATTACCGATAAATCGCACCGCGTTAGATAACTTAACGAAAGCTCCCAACACCGGTGCCGAGCCGTATCCTACCAAAAATCATAGTAGGGAAATAAACATGCCATGGTGGATAATCGCGCTCATTGCGGCTGGGATTGGCCTGATTGTTTGGTGGTTTATACCAAATCGCAAAAAATATCCAAAAATCTCCAAAAAAAGTGTTGACAAAACTAATAATCTGCGATAAGATGGTAACAGTTCAAAGCTGCGAGAAGTTATTTTAAGAGTCTTTGAAAATAGTTTAACAATTTAGTTGTGCAATTAATCATCGTCAGTTTATTTATTATGTTGAGTTTTCAAATTTAACATTACTTTAATGGAGAGTTTGATCCTGGCTCAGGATGAATGCTGGCGGCGTGCCTAATA